>JBIOWS010000028.1:0-2003 GCA_044868745.1 Candidatus Polarisedimenticolia bacterium | reverse complement strand
CCTGTTCATCGTCTTCCTGGCGCTGTCTCTCAGGATGAACCGTGCGGTGACCGACTTCGCGCTCGTAACGTTCCCCTGCCTGGCCGGAACCGTTTCCTGGGTGACAGGCGGCCGGGGCACGCGGATCGGCCGAGTCCCGATCCCCCACGTCGCCACCCTGGCCCTGATCGGGCTCGCCGCCTGGTTCGCCCTGCATGGCTACCCGTTCCGCCCGGGCAGTCGCCGACCCTTCGGGTTCGGGATCATCGGCAACACTCCAATCTTCGCCGCCGACTACCTCGAACTGAACGGCGTGCGCGGCAACGTCTTCAACTCCTACGGGGCGGGCCAGTATCTGATCTATCGGCTCTATCCGGCGATCCGGGTGGGGATGGATTCACGAAACGATGTCTATGGGGAAGAGCTGTACCGCGAGTATCAGCGCGCCCTGCGCGAACCATCGGCCCTCGGCCGGATGCTCCAGAAACTCGGGGCGACGGCGGTCGTCCTGGACTGGGTCGGCGGGAAAAACCTGGCGACCGCGCGACTTCTGCGCCAGGTGGGACCCTGGGTGCCGGTCTACGTCGACGACGCGGCGATCGTCTACTTGCGGGCGGACGGCGAACGACGCGATCTCGTCGAACGCGACGGCTACACGCTGCTCGATCCCGCGTGGTACCGGCCGGGGGCCCTCCGCCCGGAGGAGGCACCCCGCGCACTGCAGGAGGCGGAGAGAGCGGTGAACGCGAGCCGCGGCTCCTTCATCGCACGCGTGATGAGAATGGACGCGTTGCTGGCCCTTCAGCGTCGCTCGGACGCCCTCGAGGAGGAGGCGCGCCTCCTCGCGGCGCGACCGCTTCTGCCAAGCATCTACGTCTTCCTCGGCGACATGCACCTGGCCCTGGGCGATCGAACGGTGGCTGCGGCGCGCTATCAGCAGGCCCTCGAGCTGGCGCCGGGCTGGCCGCGCGCTCTCGAAGGCCTTCGCACCTCCCTCGCTCATCCCTGACCGAAGCCGATCCTATTTCGAGAAGCGCAAGACTTCGGGTCCGTCGCACCTCACGTACATGTGGGTTCGACCCCCACCTCCGGCACCATCTTGGCAGTCCGCGACCATGCATAAGGAGCGAACCGCCGGGCAGGTGGTTCACGAGGTCACTGAGGGATTAAAGGTTGAGTTCAGGCCGCGCGATAACATCGCCTCTGGATCGCCCTTCAGTTGCAAGCCGTTGCGGGCGTCCGCTCGATCCCGTCCGAGGAATGGCCGAGAGTTCCGATGCCCGCACCGTTCCTTCCGGCGACGACATAGATCGACGCATCGCCCAGAGGCGGAAACTCCCCGTCGGAGGCGGTGTTCGTAGGGAGGCCGGCGATCAAACAGCGAGGTCCTCCGCCGGAACGCTGATCGGCGAGAGTCCACCGGTACAGGTCGAAGCTCGTGGAGGTGCTCGGGGCCCCGTCTTCCCAGGCCAGCGTCCGCTCGTCTTCGAAGAGCAGAGGGCTGTCGGTTGCGGCAGGCGGGGAGACCTCGCTCGGCGGGTAGGTCGGACCACCCTGGCAGGGGAGCCGGTCCTCGGGAAAGGGCGCGTCCTGGACCGGCTTGTTCGTATCAGTGACCGCGAGGGTCGCCGGGTCGATCACGCTTCTGGTCTCGGTCGTCCAACCGCCGCCGGAGGGGATCCTGACCGCCCCGGTCACGGGATGCGCGCAGGTCGAGACCTGACCCGTCGCCGCGACCCGCGCAACCATCATCATCGGGAAGCTCCCCGAATGGCCACCCGCGGCGAAGCTTCCGTCCTTCGCTGAGGCCAGCGCATGGACCTCCCCGCCGCTGTCGTCCAGATGCCGCTGCCAGATGATGTCGCCCACGGAGTCGAGACGGATCAGCCAACCGTAAAAATCGGTGAAGCCGGGGCCGTTGATTTCTCCGCCCGCGATATAGCCGCCGTCCTGAAGGGGGAGGACGGCGAAAAACCGGTAGGTCAGGCCCGACTGCCCGTACGACGCACGCCAGAGGATCTCGC
>JBIOWS010000027.1:0-3258 GCA_044868745.1 Candidatus Polarisedimenticolia bacterium | reverse complement strand
GGAGAGTATCGACAACGATCAAGACGATGTCGTGGTGCTTCGGATCGAATCGCTGCGGGGAGCACGCGACCGACAGGAGGAGACCGGCCAGCAGGGCGGGACACCGGACGCGCCCGGGGACGCACGGGCGCGCGCCGTCAGGTCGCGAGAGCATGGCGGTCAGCGGCCGGGTGCGGGCTGCATCTCGTGGACGACGCGACCTCCGACCACTGTGGCAACCGGCCAGCCCCGGAGTCTCCAGCCGTGGAACGGTGAATTCCTGGACTTGGACCGGAACAGAGCGACGTCCACCGTCGCTTCGAGCTCGGGATCGATGATCGTGACGTCGGCGTCGGCTCCAATCGCCAGCGTCCCCTTTTTGATGCCCAGGATGCGGGCGGGGTTCATGGCCATCAGCTCGACGAGGCGCCTCAGGTCGATCGCGCCGGGCCTCACCAGGCGGTCCATGAGCAGCGGAACCGCGGTCTCGAGTCCCACGATCCCGAAGGGCGCGTCGTCGAACTCCTGTAGCTTCTCGTCGAGATGGTGGGGGGCATGATCGGTGGCGATCGCGTCGACGGTCCCGTCGCGCAGGGCCCGGACGAGGGCCTCCCGGTCCTCCTCGCTGCGCAGCGGAGGGTTCATCTTCGTGTTGGGATCGTAGTCGGAGTCCATCACCGCCTTGTCGGTGAGGACGAGGTGGTGCGGCGTCACCTCGCAGGTAACGGCCACCCCCTCCTCCCGTGCGCGCCTGACTTTCTCGAGGCTGCCGCCCGTGCTGAGGTGGGCGAGGTGGAGCCGGCCGGAAGTCAGCCGCGCCAAGGCCAGATCGGTCGCCACGGTGATCTCCTCCGCCGCCGCCGGGATCCCCTTCAGCCCCAACACGGTCGAAACGTACCCCTCATGCATGACGCCGGAGGCCGCGAGGCTCCGGTCCTCGCAGTGATCGATGACCGGGATGCCGAAGATCCTGGCGTACTCGAGGGCCATGCGCATGAGGAAGCTGCTCGCCACCGGCCTGCCGTCATCCGATACGGCGACCGCGCCGGAGCGCACCATGTCTCCGATCTCCGCCAGCTCCTCCCCTCTTCCTCCCTTGCTGACGCAGCCGATGGGGAACACGTTCACGACCCCCCGCCGGCGCGCCTCGGTGACGACGTACTCGGTCACCGACAGTCCGTCGTTCCACGGTTCGGTGTTCGGCATGCAGGCCACCGACGTGAACCCTCCCGCGGCGGCGGCCCTGGTGCCGGTCTCGATCGTCTCCTTGTGTTCCTGACCCGGCTCGCGCAGGTGGACGTGCATGTCCACGAATCCGGGACAGACGATGCGGCCCGCCGCGTCGAGGATCCTGGTCCCGGGCGGCGCGCCTGCGTCACCTCCCTTTCCTGAGGGCCGCCTCTCGGCGATGCGCCCGTCGGTGACCAGGAGGTCCATCACCGCATCGGTATCGGTGGCCGGATCGACGACCCGGCCCCCCTTAACCAGCAAGCTCTTCAAGGGTCCCTCCCGCCAGGAGGTACAGGACGGCCATCCTGACCGCCACTCCGTTGGTGACCTGCTCGAGGATGACGGAGAACGGCCCGTCCGCGACGTCGCTGTCGATCTCGACGCCGCGGTTCATCGGACCGGGGTGCATGATGATGACGTCCGGCCGGGCCCGGCGCACACGCTCGGTCGTGAGGCCGAACAGGTTGTAGTACTCGCGCTCCGAGGGGAAGGCCCCGCCCGCCTGCCGCTCCCTCTGGATGCGCAGCATCATGACCACGTCCGTCCCCTGCACCGCCTCCTCGATGCGGAAGGTGACCGCGACCCCCAGGCGTCCCAGCTCCGCCGGGATCAGCGTGGGCGGCCCGCAGGCGATGACGTCCGCCCCCATGGTTTTGAGCAGGAAGATGTTGCTGCGCAGGACCCGGCTGTGCATCAGGTCACCGATGATCGCGACGCGCAGCCCGTCGAGCCGCCCCTTCCTCTCCCGTATGGTGAAGGCATCGAGCAGAGCCTGGGTCGGGTGCTCGTGGGACCCGTCTCCGGCGTTGATGATGTTGGACCGACAGTGCCGTGCAAGGAAGTGTGGCGCCCCCGCCGCATGGTGGCGGATGACGATCATGTCGGGCGCCATGGCTTCCAGATTGCGGGCGGTGTCGAGGAGGCTCTCTCCTTTGACCACGCTCGAGGCGGAAGGCGAGAAATTGAGCGTGTCGGCCGACAGCCGCTTTTCAGCGATCTCGAACGAGGAGCGGGTGCGCGTCGAGGGCTCCATGAAGAAGTTGACGATGGTCTTGCCGCGCAGCGTCGGCACCTTCTTGATCGGCCGCTTCGAGACCTCCGCGAAGGCGCGTGCCGTCTCGAGGATGAGGTGGATCTCCTCCCGCTTGAGGCCCTGGATGCCGAGCAGGTGGCGATGCGTCAGGAGGGTCAACGGCTCGGGACCGGCCAGGACTCCGCTCGCCTGCGCCGACGTGCGCGGAGCCGCCCCGGGGATCGTCATCCGCGCCACGGATTCAGGCGCCGACGGCTCGGGGCTCGCCGGCTCCCTGCGCGCCGACCGGGCCGAGGCCGAGCGGCGCCCTCCGGACGCGCTCTCCCTCAGAGGGTCACCCCCGTCGAGCATCGCCGTCACCTCACCGCCCGGGCCGACTCCCGCGCCGTCTTCTTCTTCGTGACCCTCTTCTCGGGCCTTTTGAGGATCAACACCTCGTCCCGACCATCCTCCTCACGGAGGAGTACCTGCACCATCTCGTCCAGGTTGGTCGGTACATTCTTGCCGACATAGTCCGCCCGAATCGGCAGCTCGCGGTGTCCGCGGTCCACGAGGACGGCGAGCTGGATGCCGCGCGGCCGACCGAAATCCATCAGGCCGTCCAGCGCGGCCCGTATCGTCCGGCCCGTGAACAGGACGTCGTCGACCAGGATGATCCTCCGACCGTCAATCGGGAAGTGGATCTTCGTCTCCTTGAGGATGGCGTGCGGTCCGATGGTCGTCAGATCGTCCCTGTAGAGAGTGATGTCGAGGATCCCGAGCGGGATTTCCTTTGCGTCGATATGGTTAATCTTGGATTGCAGGCGCTGGGCGAGCGGCACGCCTCGGGTGCGGATGCCCACCAGGACGAGGTCCTCCACGTCCCTGTGGTGCTCCAGGATCTCGTGCGCGATCCGGGTCAGGGCGCGGTCGATCTTGTCCGCGTCCATCACGTTCACCGGCTTCTCGTCAGACATGGCGCTCGCCCCGTGGCCGCCTCGCGGGCAAAAAAAATCCCGCCTGATCGCGGGTTGCCT
>JBIOWS010000026.1:0-8975 GCA_044868745.1 Candidatus Polarisedimenticolia bacterium | reverse complement strand
ACTGTTCGAACCGGTACACGGGTCCGCCCCAAAGTACGCGGGGCAGAACGTGGCCAACCCGATGGGGGCGATTCTCTCCGCGGCGATGCTGCTCGACCAGGTGGGCAGAGCCGACGAGGCGTGTCTCCTGGAGCAGGCGGTCCTTGGCTGCGTCCGCGAAGGCCTGACGACGCGCGACCTCGGCGGGACGCTCGGCACCCAGGAGGTCGGCGCCGCGGTGAGGCGGTGCATCCGGACCCGGCCCTGACGGCCAGGGACTGTCTAGGTCCACCTCAGGGCTTGCCGTCGGCCTGCTGCAGGCGCGGCTTCTCGACCACCGACAAGCCCAGCGCAAGGATCCTGCCCTCGGTCCGTCCGTAACCGACCGCCACCCTGCCGGCGGCCACCACCGGCGAGGTGGTGAACCACTCCCCCGGCACCTCGAGAGAGTAACGACCCACGGTCTGCAGTCCTGGGAGTGCGAGCCCGATCAAGCTCCCCTCCGTGAAGGGGACGACCAGGAGATGCCTTTCGGTTGTGGCCGAGTTTGCCTCCAGGCGGTGGCCGAGTCGGACTCGGGTCATCAGGTGACCGCTTCTCTTGTGCAGGACGTAGATATCGTCGTCGTAGCAAAGGACGTAGAGGAAGGACCCACGCACGAGGGGTTGCGCTGTGATGATCGCCCCGGTCCGCACGGTCCAGTGTCGGCGACCGTTCTTGAAGCGCAGACATCGGATCGTCTTGTCCGCCGCGGCCACGTACACCCGACCGTCGGCGAACAGCGGCGGGGAGGTGAGGGCTTGCCCCGCTTCGTAGCGCCAGCGGACCGCGAGACTCTCCTCCTCAAGAGCCACGAGGACCCCCCGATCGGTCCCGACCAGCACAGCCCCGGGGGCTGGTGCGGGCGGACCCGCGGGTCGTCCGGGCAGCGAGATCCGAGCCACAATGGTCCCGTCCCCGAGGTCGAGTGCGTGGAGAGTCCCCGGCAGGGTCGGGACGATCAAGCGGCCCCTGATCGACTGCGGAGCGGTCGCCGGCTCGGATTGGACCTCTGCGGACCAGATCGCTCGACCGTCGAGACCACGCAGGGCTGTGATCCTGCCGCCGCGCTCGGCGACGTAAACCGCTGCGTCGCTCGAAGCGGGGCCGACCCCGATCGGTCCGGGGACGCGCGCACTCCAGGCGAGACGACCCGTGGAGAGATCAATCGCCGCCACTTCGCCGTCCTGGCTGGCCGCGACCAGCAGCTGTCCGCATAGTGTCGGGTCACCGGCCAGAGGAGCCTTGAAGCCGCTCCAAGTCCATTGAGGCGTGAACGCGATCTCCGGGGGCCGGCCGTCCCGCAGGGCCTCAGGGTCCCAATCCGTAGGCTGGCTCCGGAAGACGGTCTTCTGCCGGCGGGCGGCCCCCGCAGTCCCCGCGCCGGTCACGATGCAGATCATCAGCACCGCGAGGATGATCGGGCAGGTCGGTCGGGTGAAAGGAGGTCGCGCTTTCGAAGTCGGCATGACCATGACAGTATAGACCGGACGAGAGCTTCCGCCCCTCGGCGCGGCTGTGCTATTCTGCATCTTCTCTGCGCGCCGCCGCGGGTACGGGCGGCGCGTCTTTTGCGACAGGATGATGATCGAGTCGGTGAAGGGAGCGCGTGACCTCCTCCCCGAGGAGATCGGCCGCTGGCAGTTCGTCGAGGCGATGGCTCGCCAGGTCTTCGGACTCTACGGCTTGCGCGAGATCCGCACGCCGATCTTCGAGAATACGGAGTTGTTCGCGCGCAGCATCGGGCAAAGCTCGGAAATCGTCGCCAAGGAGATGTACACGTTCGAAGATCGCAAGGGCCGTTCCTTGACGCTGCGCCCGGAGAACACCGCTCCGGTCGTCCGCTCCTACATCCAGCACCAGATGCACCGGCGATCGGAGCTCAACAGGCTGTACTACATCGGCCCGATGTTTCGCTACGAGCGCCCGCAGAAGGGGCGGATGCGCCAGTTCCACCAGATCGGGGTCGAGGTGCTGGGCAGCGATCACCCCGCCGTCGATGCCGAGACGCTGGAGATGCTCATGGCTTTCCTGGGGAGGATTGGCATCGCTTCGGCGCAGCTCGCCCTCAACTCGGTCGGCTGCCCGACCTGCCGCCCGCTTTACCGCCAGGCCCTTGTGCGTTACCTCGAGCCGCTGCGCGAGACGCTGTGCGAGGATTGCCGTCGCAGGCTGGTGACCAATCCTCTGCGTTGCTTTGATTGCAAGGTTGCCGCCGACCGCCAGACGATGGCGGGGGCACCCGCCATCAATGACCACCTGTGCGGTGCTTGCAGAGAACATTTCGGCCGCGTCCTGTCCTATCTCGATCGCCTGTCGGTCGCCTACTCGGTGGACCCCAGGCTGGTGCGCGGGCTCGACTACTATTGCCGCACCGCCTTCGAGGTGAGCGTCCAAGGTCTTGGTGCACAGAATTCCCTCCTGGGAGGCGGGCGATACGATGGCCTGGTGGAGTCACTGGGCGGCCCGCCCGTGCCTGGATTCGGCTTCGCGATCGGGGAGGACCGCCTGGTGATGTCTCTCCCCGAAGACGCCCTCATCCCCGTGGGTGCGCCGGAGATCTTCGTCGTGGCATTGGGAGAGCCGGGAGTCGTCCAGGGCTTGTCCGTTGCGCGCCGACTGAGACGATTGGGGAGGCGAGTCGTTTTCGACCCGTTTCCTGACAGGAGCCTGAAGGCCCAGATGCGGCGCGCCAACGACAGCGGGACGCGCTTCGTGCTGATCCTGGGTGAGCAGGAGATCGCCCGGGGCGTCCTGACGCTCAAGAGGATGTCGGACGGTGTCCAGGAAACGGTGGCCGAGGCCGAACTCGAGATGAAATTGAAGGAGATGACACGTGCCTGACGAGGGAGCTCACGAGCGCCGCACCGACACTTGCGGCGGGCTGCGGCGTGCAGATGCCGGTCGCGAAGCCACTCTGCTGGGGTGGGTGGCCAGCGTCCGGGACCATGGTGGCCTGCTGTTCGCCGACGTGCGCGACCGCTACGGTGTGACTCAAATCGTCTTCAGTCCCGAGAAGGCCCCCCGTGCCTTCGCCATAGCCAAGGAGGTGCGGCCGGAATTCGTGGTCGCGGTTCACGGCGGAGTTGTGCCGCGCTCTCCAGAGAACGTCAACCGCGCCCTGCCGACGGGGGAGATCGAGGTGCAGGCGATGCATCTCGAAATCCTCAACAGCTCGGACCCGCTCCCATTCGCTCTCACCGACGAGGTCAGTGCCGCGGAAGACGTGCGCCTACGCTACCGCTACCTGGATCTGCGGCGCTCCCGCCTGCAGCGCGTCCTGGAAATCCGCCACCGCGTGCTCCTGGCCGTCCGACGCTACCTCGACGGCCACCTCTTCCTCGAGGTCGAGACTCCGATCCTGACCAAGAGCACCCCCGAGGGGTCGCGCGAGTACCTGGTCCCCTCCCGCGTCAACCCTGGACGCTTCTACTCTCTGCCGCAGTCGCCCCAGATCTTCAAGCAGTTGCTGATGATCGCCGGCTATGACCGTTACTTCCAAATCGCCAAGTGTTTCAGGGACGAGGACCTGAGATCCGATCGGCAGCCGGAGTTCACCCAAATCGACATCGAAATGTCGTTCCCTGACCCGGAGACCGTATTCACCCTGGTCCAGGGCCTGATGGAGGAGCTGTTCCGGGTCGCCGGCCAGACACTCGCGGGGCCGTATCCGCTGCTCACCTACCGGGAGGCGATGGAGCGCTTCGGGAGCGACAAGCCCGATACCCGTTTTGACCTGGAGATCAAGGACCTGACGCAGGTTCTGGCCACAAGTCCTTTCCGTGTCTTCTCGGAGACAGCGCGCCAGGGGGGGGTCGTGAAGGCTCTGACGATTCCCGGAGGGGGCGCCTGGTCGCGGCAGAGGATCGACAATCTCGTGGACGCGGCCAAGGGGCTCGGCTCGAAGGGGCTCATCTGGATCAAATCCTCGGCGGGCCAAATTCAATCGTCCGTCCTCAAGCACCTGACCGAAGACGGGTGCGGGGCCATCCTCGGCGAGTTGCGAGCGGGACCGAACGACCTGGTTCTCCTGGTGGCGGAGCGCTGGAAACCCGCCCTGACGGTTCTCGGGAGCCTGAGACTGCAGATCGGTCGGGCAGAGAAGCTGGTCAACGAAGGCAGGCATCACCTTCTGTGGGTGCACGACTTCCCCCTGTTCGAGCACAGCGAGGCTGAGGGGAAGCTGGTGTCGTGTCATCATCCGTTCACTTCCCCACGCCCGGAGGACCTCCCGCTCCTGGATACGGATCCCCTGTCAGCGCGGGCCCTGGCCTACGATCTGGTCCTCGACGGCATGGAGGTCGGGGGAGGGAGTATCCGTATCCACAGAGCCGATCTCCAGGCGAAGATCTTCCAGATCCTCGGGATCGGTCGTGAGGAAGCGGAGTCACGCTTCGGTTTCCTTCTCTCTGCCCTGCGCATGGGGGCGCCCCCGCACGGGGGGATCGCCCTGGGCGTCGACCGCCTGATCGCCGTTCTCACCGGCTCGCCGTCCATCCGCGACGTCATCGCCTTCCCGAAGACCGCGAGCGGCATCGATCTGATGACCGGGGCACCCACCACCGTCAGCGAAGCGCAGCTGAAAGACCTCTCCATACGCATCGACCTCGCCGCCGATCGACGTCCACCTTCGCGGTAAGTAACCAGGAAATAAAGGGTTATGTAGTGGCTCGGAGCGGGCACAAAATTGACAAGCGGAGGGCGGGATGTTAAGTTAAGGCCCAGCTTCGGGCCTGCACAGGGGGCAAACCCGACCGGATGCTCAAAGTTGGAGTCCCCGAGGGTATCCTCATCGACGTCTTCGGTCATTTTGACGAAAACCTCAGGGCGATCGAGAGGGACGTGGGGGTGCGCGTGTCTGCCCGGGGCGCAGAGGTGACTGTGCAGGGAGACTCCGAGAAAGAGTCCCTGGCCGCCAATCTGATCGGTCAACTGGTCACCGTGGTCCAGAACGGATACGCCCTCCGCAAAGGGGACGTCGAGATCGCCGCCCGACTACTTCGTGATAACCGCTCGGCCGTCCTGCAGGATTTTTTCGCCGGGGGGCGCCTGAAGGCCACGAACGGGCGCTACGTCACGCCGAAGAGCCTCAATCAGCGCCTGTATCTGGACGCCATGCGGGATTGCGATCTTGTGTTCGCCATCGGTCCCGCCGGCACGGGAAAGACCTATCTGGCGGTGGCCGCTGCGATCGGGCACTTGAGCGAGAAGAAGGTCGACAGGATCATACTGTGCCGTCCCGCGGTGGAGGCCGGGGAAAAGCTCGGCTTCCTGCCGGGTGACATGGCAGAGAAGGTCGATCCTTACTTTCGTCCGTTGTACGACGCCCTCTACCATCTCCTCGATCGTGACCGCGCCAACGCCCAGATGGAGAGGGGGACGATCGAGATCGCCCCGCTCGCTTTCATGCGGGGGCGCACCCTCAATCGATCCTTCGTGATCCTGGACGAGGCGCAGAATACGACCTCCGAACAGATGAAGATGTTCCTCACCCGCCTTGGCACGAACTCGAAGGCGGTGATCACGGGCGACATCACGCAGGTGGATCTGCCGCCGGGGAGGACCTCCGGCCTGATTGAAGCGCAGTCGGTGGTCTCCGAAGTCCCGGGCATCAGGTTCGTCTATTTTGACGAATCCGACGTCGTCCGGCACCCCCTGGTCCAGAGCATTATCAAGGCTTACGCCGCTTACCGCAATGGCCGTCCGGGCGCGGCGGCTGCGAGGACCCAGCCCCGCGGGCGTCGGCCGCGCGCCTCCCGCAAGACACGCCCCGCCCCCGACCCGGCGGGCCGGGGGTGAGAGGATCCGATGCCGATCCTTCCGGGAGGCCGCCCCTCCCCAGGACCCCCGGACCACCGCCGGCGCCGGCTGGCCGCGGTCCGTGCGCGGCTGGCCGACGCAATGGAACGCCTGTTCGAGTCGAAGACTCTCTGGATCGGCCTGTTTTTCGCGGCCCTGACGCCGCTGGTCAGCGGGACCCGGGTCGGCCCTCCGCCCTCTCTCCTTCCTGGATGGGTTGTCCCTGAGGACATCATTGCGCCCGCCACGTTCGAAGTCGTGGACGATGAGGCGACCCGCGAGGTACGCGAGGCCGCGGGCGCGGCCGTCGGCCCGGTCTATGACCTCGATGTACGCGCCTTGGCCGAGGCGATGGGCACCGTGCGTCGAACGTTCCAGGAGTGGCGGGGCGCGCGCGACGCGGCAGGTCAGCGGCGCGGGGGAGCGCCGCCCGTCACGCGGACGGACCTGATCCGCCGACTCGGCGAGGCCGCCGATCTCCCGGCCTCCCCCGGCCTGCTCGCCTATCTCGTTTCGATCGACCTCGATCCGGCGCTGGAGGAGCGCCTGGTTGAATCTCTCCGGGAGGTGTTCCACTACCGCATCGTCGGAACCAAGACCCTGTTGCCGCGTTCCGGCCGCGTGACGGTCAGGGACGCCCACGCCGGCCGGGAGTGGAAGGAAGAGCCCCTCGTCGACGCCCTGTCTCTGGACGAAGCCCGAAGCTTGGCGACCCGGGCCTTTCGGCGGGCCGGGGCGGGCCCCAGGGAGGCGGAAGTCCTGGGGCCGTTCCTTCAGGACCTCATCACCCCCAACCTCGTGTTCGACAGCGCCCTGACCGAGGCCCGGCGACAGGAGGCGGCCGCCCGGATCGAGCCGCTCATCGTGCGGATTCCCAAGGGAAAGGTGCTCCTGCGCCAAGGCGAGGTCGTGAGCGAGGACGCGGCGCGGACCCTGGCCGTTTGGGAAGCGGCCCGGGACGAGAGCGCATCCGGCCGGGCCCTGATCGGCAACGTGCTCTTCATGTCGCTCCTATTGTTCTTCATGTCGCGCTATGTTTTCTTCTACCAGAAGGCGTACCAAAGGGAGCGACACCTGTTTGCCCTGTTGGTGGTGGTCACCATCCTCTGCCTTCTCATCGATCGCGGATCCATCTGGCTCTATGAGAACCTCGTCGACACGCTGCAGGGCGATCCCTACGCCAACCCGGCGTTCTATCGCTACATGGTACCGATGGCCGCCGGCGCGATGCTGGTCACCCTCCTGGTCAATCCGCGCGTGGGGATGGCCTACGCCCTCTTCTATGTGCCGATGTTCGGCATGATGACCGAATGGGATGTGCCGCTCCTGCTCTTCTGCCTGATCAGCAACCTCGCCGGCATTTACGGCATCACGACCTACCGACGCCGCACGGCTCCCATCAAGGCCGGGCTGATCCTCGGCGGAGTGAATGCGGTCGCGGTCCTGGCGCTGCAGAGTCTGGTGGGGCAGGCACCGCCCGCGTCGCATCTGCTGTTCCAGATGTTTTGCGGCTTCGCCGGGGGGATTCTGGTCGCCATCCTGGTTTCCTTCCTTCTGCCGCTCCTGGAGGCGATGTTCAACATCCTTACCGACGTCCGTCTCCTGGAGCTCTCGAACCTCAATAATCCGCTCCTTCGGCGCCTGGCGGTCGAAGCTCCCGGGTCTTACAACCACAGCGTCATCGTCGGCACCCTCGCCGAGGCCGCTGCCGAAGCGGTCGGAGCGAACGCGTTGTTCTGCCGTGTGGCGGCTTACTATCACGACGTCGGAAAGCTGCTCAAACCGGATTACTTCATCGAGAATCAGAAGGACAGCCCTAACCGGCATGACAAACTGAGCCCCCAGATGAGCGCGCTGGTGATTGCAAGCCACGTCAAGGAGGGATACGAGTTGGCGAAGAGCTACGGTCTGCCGAAGCAGGTGCTCGATATCATCCCGCAGCATCACGGCACACGGAAGATTAATTACTTCTACCAGAAGGCCAAGCAGGGGGAGATCGTGGAGGGGGAGGAGGTGCGGGAGGCCGATTTCCGCTATCCGGGGCCGAAGCCGCAGACGAAGGAGGCGGCCGTCTTCATGCTCGCCGACTCCATCGAGGCGGCGGCAAGGACGCTCGACGATCCGTCCCCGGCGCGCTTCAAGGGGATGATCAGGAAGATCACGTCCGATGTGGTACTCGACGATCAGTTCGATCAGTGCGACCTGACGTTCTCCGATCTCGAGAAGGTGAGTGCGGCGTTTCTCCGCACGCTGAGCAGTATCTATCATCACCGCATCGACTACCCCGGGTTCGATTTCGACAAGACCCCGGAGCGGATTTTCCGCGGGAGCCGGACCCATGAGGATCTGCCGCCGCACGCCGGGAGATGGGGGCGGTAGAGGTCGTGGTGGAGGATCGCTCCGGCCGGAAACTCGCACCGGCCTGCCGGCGTCTGCTTCTCCGACTGCTTCGTGTGATGGGGCGCCGAGACGCCGGAGTCACACTCCTCCTCGCCTCTGATGCCGGGCTGCGGCGGTTGAATCGAAGATTTCTGGGGGTGGATCGAACGACGGACGTCCTGGCGTTCCCGGCGGAGGGTGACCTGGAGCCGGGGCATCTTCATCTCGGGGAGATCGCCATCTCGCTCCCTCGTGCGGAGCGCCAGGCCCGGAGGGCCCGCTGGGGAGTGAGCGAGGAGGTGTCCCTCCTTGTCGTTCACGGATTCTTACACCTGCTCGGATACGACCACGACACCGACGACGGACTCATGCGACGCCTGGAGGCGAGCCTCCTGAAGCGCGTAGCCCACGTCTCCATCGACCGGCGAGCCCTCCCCTGGGGGGAAGGGCCTGCGCCTTCTCCTTGACGGCGCAAGCTGCGCCCGGAGGTGATTGACCGTGAGTGAGATCGAGACCCGGAGCGCTCCCGTGACGACCGCGACCCATGATGAGTTCCGCTGTGGCTTCGTGGCGATCGTCGGGCGCGCCAACGTGGGAAAGTCGACACTGATGAACCGCTTGGTCGGGACCAAGGTGTCGATCGTCTCGCAGGTCCCGCAGACGACGCGCTTCCCCGTGCGCGGCATACTGCACCGTGAGACGTTCCAGGTTGTGTTCATCGATACGCCCGGGATCCACAAGCCCCGCTACCGCATGAACGAGGAGATGGTCCGCATGGC
>JBIOWS010000025.1:0-15463 GCA_044868745.1 Candidatus Polarisedimenticolia bacterium | reverse complement strand
AGAGGGCGATTCGGGCGGCGCGCGGCAGGCTCGCCATTCAGCTCCTGACGGGGTGGCGAAGGGCCTCCTGGACGGCGCTGCACAGGTCTTCGAGCGGACAGGGTTTGATGAGGACAGAAGCGATCCCCGCGTTCCGGACCCGTTCGTCCCCCCGGTCGATCACCCATCCTGTCAGCAGGACCACCGGGACGGCCGGATTGATCGTCCTCGCCCGTCTCGCGACCTCGAACCCGGACATCCCACCCATGCTCAGGTCGGTGAGGACCAGATCGAATGTTCCCTTCTGGAAGAGCGACAGCGCCTCCTCACCGTGAGAAGCCGTCACCACGTCATGGCCGTCCGTCCGGAGAGCCTCCGCGTAGGCGTCCCGCACGGCGGGTTCGTCGTCCACGAAAAGGACGCGCGCCGATCGGACCGGGGCGCGGGAAATCTGCTCGGGGTGCGCGTCGCTCCTCGCTAGGGGCACATACGGCGGCAGGGCGATCGTGAAGGTCGTGCCCTGCCCCGGACTGCTGCGCACCACGATGCTCCCCTTGTGCCGCTGGATGATGCCGTAGACGATGCTGGAGCCGAGCCCCTGGCCGTACTCCTTGGTGGTGAAGAACGGCTCGAACAGCCGCTTCCGGGTCGCTTCATCCATGCCGATCCCGGTGTCCGACATCTCCACGACCACACCGCCCGCCTCGCCCCGGGTCGCGAGACAGATCCGGCCGCCGCCGGGCATCGCCTCGACGGCGTTGAAGATCAGGTTCTCCAGGACCTGCGTGAGCTCGTAGACGTTCCCGGTCACGTTCGGGACTGAGGAGAGATCGGTCCGGATCTCGATCCGCGTTCCCCTCGCTTCCGCCTCCTCCTTCCACTTGGGCCGCGAGATCTCGAGGGCGTCCTTGATCGCAGCGTTGATGTCCACGGGGGTCTGCGGGGCGTCCTTGCGGACGCGCGTGTAATCCTGGATACGCCTGATCGTCTGCGCTCCCTTGAGCGCCGTCTTGATGATCGTGTCCAGGTCCGCACGCAGCTTGCCCCGATCCGTCGTCTCCCTCTCGAGGTTCTCGCGCATGAACTGCGCCCGGGCCAGAATGACGCCCAGGGCGTTATTGAAGTCGTGCGCCACGCCGCCGGCCATCTGGCCGATGGCCTTGATCCTCTCCGAGAACACCAACTGCTCCTGGGCGGATTTGAGGGACTCGTAGGCCCTTTGCAGCTGATCCGCACGCCACGCTCCTTCGACCGCGACGGCAAGCTGGTTGCCGAGGGCCGAGAGATGGGCAGCATCGTCTTCACCGAACGGCTTGCCGGTTCTCCGACGGCCGACACTGAAGACCCCCAGGGTCCTCTGGTCCGCCTTGATCGCCACGCACAGCGCGATGGGCGAGGGGAAGAAGCCCTCCGAAGGATGCGGGGGCGTTGCTCGTCGGGGCACGCCCTTCCTCCGCGCGCCGGGGGCCAGGAAGGGCTCTCCGCTCGCCGCGACGCTCCCCGACACCCCTTCGCCCAGCCTCACCGAGGCGGACCGGAGGCCGTCGGTCGGCAGCCCCCTGGAGGCGGCGATCCTCAAGGTTCCCGTCGGCTCGTCGACGAGCATCAGGCAGGCGGCATCGACGTTCAGCTCGCTGGTGACCATGTCCATGAAGAACTCGAGCAGCTCGCCGTAGGCGCGGGAATCTCCCGTGGCGAGAGAGGCCGCGGACATCGCCACGCCGGAGGAGAGGTTCCGGTTGCGCTCATCCTGCTCCCGCAGCAGGGCACGGTTCCTCTGGGTCAGGGCCCTCCTCTCGAGGGCCCTTTGCACCGCGATCCAGATCTCGTCGAGGTCCTCGAACGGCTTCCGGAGGTAGGCGTAGGCCCCCTCCTTGAGGGCCCGAAGCGCGCTCTCGGCGGAGGCGTGACTGGTGATCATGATGACCTCCGTGTCGGGCGACATCCTCTTGATCTCGGCCAGGAGGTCGAGGCCGTTCATTCCCGGAAGCACGATGTCGAGCAGCGCCACGGCGGGAACGAAACCGGGCAGGTGGGCGAGGGCCTCCTCGGCCGAGCCCGCCTCGCGGGTTTCGCAAGCGTTCTCCTCAAGGACGTTCAGCAGGATATGGCGGATCGTCTCCTCGTCATCGACGACGAGGACCCGATTGATCTGTGGATGTTCCGGGTCGGACCCCATGCTGCCTTCCTTCGGAAGAGACACCATGCCCCACGACAAACTCATGTCAGCACGCAGCTAAGTCAAGTCGGCGAGCGTTCGAGATGGCAGGGCCGCGGCCCCGCCAGTTACGAAACCGTTAGCCAAGCGGGGCTTCCGTGACGATCGTTGTAGAATCACGGCATCGGAGGCAGAAGTCGATGGCCAGCAAGGATCCCCGCGTCGATGCCTACATCGCCCGATCGGCCGAATTCGCGCGGCCGATACTGAAGCACCTCCGCAAGGTGGTGCACGCCGGCTGCCCGGAGGTGGAGGAGACGCTCAAATGGGCCTCCCCTCACTTCATGTACAAGGGGATGCTGTGCGGCATGGCCTCGTTCAAGAACCACTGCGCCTTCGGCTTCTGGAAGGAGGCGCTGCTTAGGGGGAAAGACAAACCGGTCGCCAAGGTCGAAGAACCTGCCATGGGGCAGTTCGGCCGCATCACGGCGATCGTCGATCTGCCCGCTGAGAAGGTTCTCCTCCGATACGTGAAGGCGGCCGCCGCACTCAACGACCAAGGAGTCAAGCTGTCACGTCGGGCCAGGCCCGGGGGGAGGCGGGAGCTGCAGATCCCGGACTACTTCTTGAATGCCCTGCGGAAGAACCGGAAGGCGGTCGCCACCTTCAATGGTTTCAGCCCCAGCAACAAGAGGGATTACGTGGAATGGGTGACCGAGGCGAAGGGCGACGAGACCAGGAAGCGCCGGCTGGACACCGCGGTCGTCTGGATGGCCGAGGGCAAGGCCCGGAACTGGAAGTACATCAGGTAGTGAAAGCGAGTGACGCACCCTCATGCGCTGCCCCGTCTGCTCGACTGACGCGAGCGAGGCGAGCCGCTTCTGCTCGGCCGGGGAGGCATGGGCGAAGTGTACCGGGCCGACGACCTGAAGCTCGGCCAGGCTGTTGCGCTCAAGTTCCTGCCGCAGGCGGTGGCCGGCGACGCGGCCCGGCTGACGCACCTCCACGACGAGGCGCGGATCTCCAGGCAGGTCTCCCACCCGAGTGTCTGCCGCGTCTATGACATCGGAGAGGTGGATGGGCAGCACTTCCTGACCATGGAGTACGTGGACGGGGAGGACCTGGCTTCCCTGCTCAGACGGATCGGCCGCCTCCCCCAGGACAAGGCGATCGAGATCGGGCGCCAGATCTGCGCCGGTCTTGCCGCGGCCCACGACCGGGGCGTGCTGCACCGTGATCTCAAGCCCGCGAACGTGATGATCGACGGGCGCGGCAGGGCGCGTCTCACCGATTTCGGTCTCGCCGGGCTGGCGGGCCGGATCCGCGACGGGGAGGCCGGCGCCGGCACGCTGGATCCCGCCCGTCTTCGCCGACACCCGTGCAGCGTGGGAGGGGGACCCCCGTCAGCCCGGACTGCCGCTGCGCGTAGAGGCAGGCGCTTTCCACGGCAAGCCGGTCTATTTCCAGGTGCTGGGGCCCTGGAGCAGGCCGCGACGGATGGAGCCCCTGCGCCCGACAGCCGCCACCAGCGCGGGCGAGTCGATCATGATTGTCCTGTATCTGTCGGTGCTGTTCGTCGGGCTGCTCCTGGCGCGACAGAACATGCGCCTCGGGCGGGGCGACCGGCGGGGTGCGTTCAAGGTGGCGCTGGTCCTCTTCTCGGTTGAAATGCTCGTCTGGATCTTCCGGGCGGACCATCTTCCCACGGTGACCGGGGAATGGCACCTGTTCGTTTCCGCTTTCGGTCTGGGATTGTTTACCGCCGGTTCGATCTGGCTCATGTACGTCGCGCTCGAGCCGCACGTCAGGCGGCGCTGGCCGGACACCGTGATCTCCTGGAGCCGACTCCTCACCGGCCGGCTGCGGGACCCCCTGGTCGGCAGGGACATCCTGGTTGGAGCGCTCCTCGGGACGGCCTGCAGGTCTCTGTCCCTGCTCAATCATTTTGTCCCGGGATGGCTCGGCCTGCCGCCGTCAACTCCTCTCGGCTCGTCGCTGGATCCCCTGCTGGGCGGCGTTCACCTTTTCAGCGACCTCTTCGAGGGGGTGTTCCCCGCCGTCCGGAACGCCATGGGGAGCCTGTTCATGCTCGTCATCCTGCTCATCGTCTTGAGGAGGAAGTGGGCGGCGATCGGCGTCGTCGTCCTGATGATCACCATTCCGGTCGCACTCGAGTCCACCCACGGCAACCCTGCCATCGACTTTCCCTTCAACGCCGCGATCGTCGGGCTGCTGTCCTACGGAGTGGTGCGCTTCGGGCTTCTCGCCATGGTGGTCGAATTCTTCGTCTTCGAGTTGTTGCTCCGCGACCTGGTCACCTGGGACCTGTCCGCGTGGTACTCGGGCGGATCGCTCCTGGCCATCCTGGTCGCTGCGGGGCTTGCGGCGTACGGCCTCTACACCTCGCGGGCCGGGCGGCCCGCGCTCAGTTGACGCTTGTGGTGCCGGAGTCTTCCTCGGCCGGGGCGCCGTACTGCATCTCGACGGTCTGCTGAATGAACAGCGCCTGCTGCAGCTCTCTCTGGGCTGCGTCCAGGAGACCCATCTTCATGTAGACGCGGTACAGGTTCAGGTAGGGGAAGTGGCGGGGCTCGTACCGCCGGGCCTTCTTGGCCAGCTCCAGCCACGGGATCGCCTGGTCGACGTTCCCTTTGTGGATCAGGTAGGAGCCGATGTCGTTGTAGGGGTTGCCGAACTCCGGATCGATCGTGATGGCGATCTTGCACTCCTCGATCGCCTCGTCGTAATGCTCCTGGAGGCTGTAGGTCCAGCCGAGGAAGGTGTGCGCCTCCGCCGTCGGGCACTCGGCGATCGACGCCTTGTAGAGCAGGACCGCCGCATCCAGGTCGCCCGCCTTCTGTCTCTCGTAGGCCTCCTGCAGGAGGCGCACCGCGCGCACGAGTTTCGGATCCGTATCCATGCGTCACCTCAGGCGCTCGACGGCGATCGTAGTGTGCCGCGCTTCTCCCGTCAACCTCCTGGCCGTCAGGCCAGCGCCACGGCCGGTCGTAGGATCCTGACGCCCGTCGCGACGGCGGACCCTGATCTGGCTGACCCTGGGGCGGAGGTGCCGGGAGGGGTACGCAGGTGGTCTGGCGAGCTGCATCCGGCGGCGTCGCCCCGGCGTGAATCTGGGATGAGGGTCTTGAGGGAACCCGGGCGACACGTGGCGGGCTGCGGCGCGGCGTGGCGATTTCGAGCCGCGCCAGGCGCGCGACAGGGGCATCCGGGAGCCCGCGCGAGCGAGCATGAGCCGCGACGCGCTGCGGCCCGTCACGCGATCGTGGGGATACTTCAGCCCCCGGCCGAATTGACAGGGGCGCGGGCCGCCACTATCCTTCCGGCCGTCGCGAGAATCAGCGCGCCATCATCCGGAGGTTTTGCCTGCGGAGGCATTGATGACGGACCTCGGCCGCGCGTCCCCCATTCTGGCGGCCCTCGCGGCCGGCGGACTGCTCGCCGCGGCCGCCTGTTCCCGCCCGGCGACCACTCCGGCCGGCGGGGCGCAGGGCGCGCGCGCAGGGAAGGATCGTCCGGCGGAATTCGCGGAGTTCGCCACCCGGTTCACGCGCGACTCGGTCGCCCTGTCTCCCCCGGCCGCAACTCTCGTCGGCCTGCACCGGCACCACGATCCGGCCAGCGGGATGGAGATCGACCTCGACCGCGAGCTCGATGACTTCTCTCCCGCTGCGACCGAGCGGAAGACCCGCTTCTACCGATCCGCGCTGGAGTCCCTGGAGCGCGACTATCCCGCCGATGCCCTCCCGGACCCGGAGCGCATCGACCGCGAGATCATCGAGAGTCAGTGCCGTCTCGCGCTCCTGGATCTGGAGCGCATCCACTCGATCGAGACGAACCCGACGGTGGCGGTGGAGTCGATCGGGACGGCGCTTTTTTTCCCGATCGTGTTCGAGTACGCCCCGGCCCCCGAGCGCGGAGCCGACCTGATCGCGCGCCTGGAGAAGGTGCCGGCCTTCGTGGATCAGGCGATCCCGGCGCTCAGGAGCAGCGCGCCGATCTACACCGAGGTGGCGATCGAGGAGAACGAGGGGAACAAGGATGTCATCGAGAACGCCCTGCCCACGCTGTTCGAGAAAGGCTCCGCGCTGTTCTCCCGCTACGAGGCGGCGCGCGGCCCGGCTCTCGAGGCGATCGACCGACTGCGGCGCTTCCTGTCCGCAGACCTGAAGGCGCGCTCGACGGGCGACTGGCGGCTCGGCGCCGATCTCTACAACGACAAGTTCCGCAGCGCCTTCCAGGAGGACCTCGATCCGCAGTCGGTGCTGCGGGAGGCGGAGGACTCCCTCGCGAGAGTACGAGCGGAGATGCGCGACCTGGCGGTCCCGATGCACGATCGCTTTTACCCGGACCACGGCGGCCACCGCGCGATGCAGGACGAGCGGGCACGGACCAACACGATCGTGAAGGAGATCCTCGATCGCATCGGGCGCGAGCACGTCGCGCGGGACGACCTGTTCGCCGCCATCCGGAAAGACATCGACGGGATCGGCGCCTTCCTGCAGGCGACGCCGATCGTATCGATGACGCGCTACGACAACCTGACGATCATCGAGACCCCCCCGTTCCTGCGCGGCATCTACAGCGTCGCCGGGCTGAACCCGGCCCCGCCTCTCGACCCGACACTGCGTTCGCTCTATTACGTCACCCCGATCCCGAAGGACTGGCCGCAGGAAAAGGCCGAGTCGAAGCTGCGCGAGTACAACCGCTACAAGCTTCTGCTTTTGTCGATTCACGAAGGGCTGCCCGGCCACTACACGCAGCTCGAGTACGCCAATCGCGTGCAGCCGGAGTGGCGCCGGGTGCTGCGGAGCGTTTACGGGAACAACCCCTACATCGAGGGCTGGGCCCAGTACGCCGAGCAGGTGCTGCTGGAGCGGGGCTTCCACGACCACAACGACCCGGCCATGACGCTCACCTTCCGGAAGGAGGAACTGCGCGTCGTGACCAACGCCATCCTGGACGTGCGCCTGCACACCCGGGGGATGACCGATCAGCAGGCGCTGGACCTCATGATGAAGGACGCCTTCCAGGAGCGCCAGGAGGCGGAGGGGAAGCTGCGGCGCGCCAAGCTCTCCTCGGCGCAGCTGCCGACCTATTTCGTCGGCTGGCAGGCCTGGCGCGCGCTGCGCCGGGACGTCGAGGCGGCTCGCGGCGCGGCGTTCGATCTGCGCGCCTACCACGACCTGGTCCTGTCCTACGGCGCGATCCCGATGCGGGCGCTGCGGCGCCTGGTCCTGCAGGCGCCCGGAGCGGAGACCGGGCGCGGGCCCGGCGCGCCGCCTACCTCCTCCGACCGCTGATGCTCTCGTACACCAGGCCGGCGACGACCCCGCCGAGGATCGGACCGATCCAGTAGACGATGTGCGCGTCCCAGTGTCCGGAGGCCAGCGCCGGGCCGAAGGCCCGGGCCGGATTCATGGCGGCCCCCGTGAGCGGCCCTCCCATCAGGATGTCGAAGGCGATCGTCAGCCCGATCCCGAAGCCGCCGATCTTCGGGGCGTTGGCGTCCACCGCCGTGCCGAACACCGCGAAAACCAGGAAGAAGGTGAGGATCGCCTCGACGAAGATGCCGAGCCCCTGGCTCACGTCCAGCCCCAGGCCGGGCGTCCCCAGGTGGACTCTCCCCCAGATTTTCTCCATGTAGACCATCTTGAGAGTGAAGCCGGCCAGCACGGCGCCCAGGATCTGCGAGGCGACGTACTGCCCGGCCAGCTCCGGCTTCATCCGGTTGGTGGCCAGGAAGGCGCAGGTGACCGCCGGATTCAGGTGACCTCCGGAGATGTGCATGGTGGCGGAGATCGCGATCGAGAGGACGAGCCCGTGGGCGACGGCGATGCCGAGGAGTCCGACCTTGCCCCCGGTGAAGGCGTCGGTGCAGATCGCCCCCGCCCCGATGAAGCAAAGAGCGAACGTGCCGATCAGCTCAGCGATGCACGGCTTCCACGCGATTCGCATGTGCGGCACCTCCTTGGACGATCAGTGGGACGTTCAGCGGGACCCGCTGCTGGACCTGCGGGCGGGTTCACTCATACCAGAACCGTCCGGAGCGCGTCAAGGGACGGCGTGCCTGAGGTCTCCCCAGTTTGAGGCGCCTGCCCTGCGCCCGCCGGACACGGGTCCGGGTCGCCGCGCGACCCTCCCCTCGGCTCGCCTCGCTCTGCCCGCCGCGCTGGCCTGCGCGCGGCGGGTCCCCGTCGCTCGGTCTCGCACGGTCCGGCGAACGCAGGGCACGGCGCCTGATACCGGGGTTGCCTCCTGGCCGTCACGCCAGCGCCACGACCGGGCGCCGGAGAGAGAGCGGCGACGCGGCCGTCGGCGTGCTTTGCCGATCCGGCCGCGGAGACCGCGTGCCCCGCGGGGCAGAGGCGCCTCCCCCGGAGACGAGGCGTGCCCTCAGGGCGCCAGCTCGTCGGCGAGCAGGCGCAGGAAGAGGCCGACGTCGGTGACGACGCCTATCGCCTGGGCCGAGCCGCGGTCGGAGAGCTTGGTGACGACGGCCGGATTGATGTCGACGCAGATCGACTTCACCCAGGCGGGGATCATGTTGCCGACTCCTATGGAGTGCAGCATCGATCCGAGCATGAGCACCAGCTCGGCCCCCCGGAGGAGCCGGGCGTACTCGTCCTGGGCCAGGTTCAGATCCATCAGGGTGTCGGGCATCGGGCCGTCGTCCCAGATGCTGCCGGCCAGGACGAACGGGACCTTGCTCCGGACGCACTCGTACATCACACCCGAGGTCAGGACCCGCTGCTCGACCGCCCGGGCGATCGATCCGCAGCGGCGGACGGCGTTGATCGCCCGCATGTGGTTCTTGTGCCCCTCGATCACCGGGATGCCGGTGTCCAGGTGGACGCCGAGCGACGTGCCGTACAGCGCCCTCTCGATGTCGTGCACGGCCAGGGCGTTGCCGGCCAGGATAGCGTCGAGGTACCCCGCCCTCAGGATCCGTGCCAGGTGCTCGCCTCCGCCGGTGTGGACGACGACCGGCCCCGGCACCGCCACGACCCGCCCGCGCCGCTTCCTGATCGCGCGCATCATCCGGGCGATCTCTGCCACGGTGATCTCCACGCGCTTCTCCGAGGAGACGTCGCTCCCCATGAAGACGAAGTCGCTGCGCTCCCTCTCCTTGAAAGGCGGGAAGACCCGCACGCCGCCGTGCCCGCAGACCACCCGGTCGCCGCGGCGCACGTCCCGCAGCTTCGTGCAGCGGGCGCGCCTCCCCTTGACGACGATACAGCCGTCCATCCTCTGGTCCTCGACCTCGACCTCCTTCCCGTCCACGAGGACCACGGTGCGGTAGTTGGTCGTCGAGTAGAAATCGTCCGGGACGGTACCGTCCGCCTCCGCCGACCCGAGGACGACATCGGTCTCCTCCCGGAGACGGCAGCCGAGCGACTTGAGGTTCCCCAGGATCAGGTCGAGCTTCCTGGGATCGGCCGCGGAGACACTGAACTCGACGGTGGAGAAATCCCGCACCGTCTTGCCAATGTCGAAGCGGTGCAGCTCGTACGACCCGCCGTTCTCGATGACGACGTCCAGGTACTTCGACATCAGGCCGGAGTCGATCAGGTGCCCGGAGGCTTCGAGTGTGCGCGGCCTCGACGCGGGAGCGGCGTTCGGGCGAGATCGGGCGGGGCCCATGGGAGCATCCTTCGTCCCGCCGGCGAAGCAGCGGCGGGCGCGGATTGTAGCATTTTCAACTACGATGCACGGCGATGGGCCGATCTGGGGTCGGGGTCCGGGAGGCGGGGCTGGCGCTGCTCCTCGCGGCCTGCACCGGCGAGCCGGGACTCTCGCCCGCGGGCGACTCGGTCCTGCTGGTCTCCGATCGAGGGGGGGCGCAGCGGATTTACGAGGTGGGACTGACGGACGGTGCGGCGCGCCCGGTCGGCTCCCCGGAAACCGCCGAGCGGACCTACCTGGACGCGATGCCGGCCCGCCTGCCGGACGGCCGGATCACCTTCGTCTCCAACCGCGACGGGGCGGCGCGGATCTACCTCGCCTCCACCGGAGAGGGGGCGGTCACGCGGCTCACGCCCGATCTCCCCGGACCGCCCGCCGCCGAGTCGGACCCCGCCCCTCTGGGTCGCGACCGGATCCTGTTCGCCAGGACGGAGCCGGGCGCTGCCGCAGGCTCGGCGCGGGATCTGTTCATTGTCCGGCTCGACGGGAGCGGCCTGCGCCGGCTGACGCGTCATCCGGCCGACGATTCCGAGCCGGCGGGATCGCCGGACGGGCACGCCGTCGCTTTCGTCTCCGAACGGGCGGGGGCGCGCCGCGTGTGGTTGATCCCCGAGGTCGACGCCGCCGACCCCGAGGCGACGGTCATCGATCTGTCGGGAGCCGGCAAGGGATCGACGTTCGCGGACGGAGCCCCGACGTTCCTGCCGGACGGAACGATCCTCTTCAGCCGGGCCCGGGCGGGCGGGGTCCCGCACCTGTTCCACATGGGCCGGGCGGGGGCGCGTGGCGGACTGCGGCAGATCACCGACTCGCTGTCCCTGCGGTTCGGAGCCGACGAGCCGGTGCTCCTGCCCGACCGCACGATCCTGCTCGTGACCGGTCCGATCCCGCCGCCGGAAGGCGTGGCGGCACCGGCGCGTCACCTTGTTTATCGGATTGATCCTGGAGGGTTCAACCTGTCGCGGGTCAGCAGGGAGCGGGCGCAGTACAGCGACTTCTCGCGAGGGCTCTCCGCCTTTCGTTAAGGGATGAAGCCGCTACTGGATCTCGGCCGAAGCGCCGGGCGCGCTGCGCACGTTGGCCGCCCGGAGTCCCTTCGGCCCTTTCTCGACCTCGAAATCAACGACCGTGCCCTGCTCGAGATCGTCGAAGTTCATCCCGACGAGTCCCGAGCGGTGGAAGAAGACTTCCTTGCCGTCGTTGCCCCGGATGAAACCGAATCCTCGATCCCTGACAACCTTTGCGATGGTTCCGCGAGCCATAGACGCCCCTACACAAAACGACGCGAAAACGAACGGTCAGTTTGCAAGTCCGGCTTGCAACATACCATGGCCCACGGGCCAGCCCTTTCTGCCTCAGACCGTCCAGTAGCCTCGGAAAGGGACCCCACGATAGCGAGACTCTAAGGGCGGCCCGCGGAATTTGTCAAGAGCGCCGTGGCGGCATTGGGGTGAAGACCCCAATTCACTCGCTGTACCCCGTGCACCCTCGTCGTCCTAATCCTGCAATCGCTCCGGCGACTCAATCGGCGCCCGGCAGGTACCATGCTCGCAGACATAGGCCGCCGGCTTCCCGGCCACGGGGGTCTTCCCCTCGAGGACTGGGATCGTCCCGAGCGCACCCGAGTCGGCAGGGTCGGCCAGCGCGACGACGACATTGGGGTCGTATTTCTCCCGCAGGGCCTGCAGCCAGGGACGCAACGCCGGATCGTCCCTGCGACCCGCCAGGATCACCTGGCGCTGCCGGTCGAGGTGCTGGTCGAGGGCGCACAGCATCGCCCCGAAGGCCGCCGGAAAACGCTCCAGCTTGTCGCGGTACAGGCGCAGTGTCTCCTCGGCCTTCCTCCCGAAGCGGTCGTCCCCCGTCAGCGCCGCCAGCCGGGGCAGGGCTAGGGCGGCGACCGAAACACCGGCCGGGATGGCGCCGTCGTTGCTCTCGCGTGTCCTGGCGATCAGGCGCTCGTGGTCCTTGGCGGTGAAGAAGAGCCCCTCCTCCGTGTCGTCCGAGAACAGCTCAAGCATCAGGGAGGCGAGCCCGCGCGCCCGCTCCACCCACTGCTGATCGAACGACGCCTCGTAGAGGTCGAGCAGCCCCGCGAGGAGGTTGGCGTAGTCGGTCAGGTGGGCGCCGTGTCGCGCCTCGCCGTCCTTGTAGGAATGCAGCAGCCGCCCGTCGCGGCTCATGCGCCCTAGGATCAGACCGGCCGCGGCGGTCCCGGCCTGCAGATAGCGAGGCTCGTCGAGCAATCGCGCCCCGCATGCCATGGCCGAGATCGTCAGGCCGTTCCAGTCGGCCAGGATCTTCTCGTCCCGACCGGGGCGGACCCGCCCCGCGCGCGCCTGCAGCAGCTTCGCCCGGGCGGCCGCCAGCCTCAGGCGGAGGTCGCCTTCCTCCAGGCCGAGACCGGAGGCGGCCTCCGCCAGGGGCCTCTCGAGGTGCAGGATGCTCCGGCCGGCCTCGAAATTTCCCTGCGCAGTCACGCCGTACACGCTGCAGAAGAACGCGGCTTCCTCCTGCCCCAGGACCGCCTCGATCTGCTCCGGCGTCCAGACGTAGAACCGCCCCTCCTCCCCTTCGCTGTCGGCGTCGAGGCTGGAGTAAAACCCTCCCTCGGGAGAGGTCATCTCGCTCAGGACCCAGTCGAGCGTCGCGCGCCCCACCTCACGGAGGAAGGAGCCGACCGCCTTTCCGCCCGCCGGGAGCGCGGGGGAGGCGACGAGCGGGCCGACGGCCTGGGCCGCCTCCAGGTAGGTACGCGCCAGGAGGGCGTTGTCGTACAACATCTTCTCGAAGTGAGGAACCAGCCACCCGGCATCGACGGAGTAACGGTGGAACCCGCCCCCCAGGTGATCCCGGATCCCGCCGCGCCCCATCTTCTCCAGGCTCAGGACGGCCATCCGCAGCGCCTCCGGGTTCCCCGTCCGGCGGTGATAGCGCAGGAGGAACGACACGTCGGCGCTGTGGGGGAACTTGGGCGCCCCGCCGAATCCCCCCTCCTTCGCGTCGAAGCGTCCGGCCAGGTCGCCGAAGGCGCGGTTGAGGACCGAGGCGGTGAGGATCTGCACCGACGGGGCCATCACCGACAGGCCCCGGATCCGTTCCACCACCTCCTCCGCCACGCGCTCCACCTCCCCCTTCTTTTCCCGGTAGGCCTCAGAGACGGCTCGCAGGACCTCGGCGAACCCGGGACGGCCGAAGCGCGACTGGGGCGGGAAGTACGTGCCGGCGTAGAACGGCTTCATGTCGGGCGTCAGGAAGACGGAGTTCGGCCAGCCCCCCTGCCCGGTCAGCAGCTGCGTCGCCGCCATGTAAATTTCGTCGAGGTCGGGTCTCTCCTCCCGATCGACCTTGATGTTCACGAAACGTTCGTTCATGAGGGCGGCGATGCCCGGGTCCTCGTACGACTCGCGCTCCATCACGTGACACCAGTGACAGGCCGAGTAGCCGATCGACAGGAAGATCGGCTTGTCCTCCGCTCGGGCGCGCGCCAGCGCCTCCTCGCCCCAGGGATACCAGTCGACCGGGTTGTGGGCGTGCTGCCGGAGATACGGGCTGGTCTCCCGGGCCAGTCGGTTGGCGCTCCCTGTCGTCGTCATGGTGGAGCAAGGCTACAGAAGAGGCCGCGGACAATGCAAATCAAAACGCCGCGATCATCCGGCAGCCGATCTGGGCGAACAGCCGTGACGACGAATTCCGTTCCCCCAGCCTGGCCGGAGAGAGCGGCCGGTGATGATCGTGAGCGATCCGGCTCTAGGCCTCGACCGGGATCGGGCCGTCGAAGACGGTGAAGCGCAGTGTCGTGTTGCCGACCCGGATCAGGTCGTTGTGCTGCAGATTGCGGCGCGTGAGGCGGACGCCGTTCACGTAGGTGCCGTTCTTGCTGGCGAGATCGGTGACGGCGTACTGGCTCTCCCGGATGATGATGATCGAGGCGTGCTTGCGGGAGATCCGCTCGTCCTCGAGGACAATGTCGCACCCCGACCGGCCAATCGTGTAGGTTCCGAGGCCGGTGATATCGAAGGATTGACCCTTGCTCTCTCCCTCCAGGACGGTCAGATGGATCGATTTGCCGCCCAGAGCGGAAGGCTGTCTGAGCACCTTGGAGGCGGGGCTCTCGAGGGCGGTCTCCTCGACCGCCCCGCTCCGCTCCCGCGGTGCGCCAGCCCGCCTGGATTGCTCGGTCGTGCCGGGACAGACCATCCCGCCCGGCGAGCCCCCGCTTCCCGGGGCGTTGATCCCCCCCGGCGAGGAAGGCGGGGCGGGAGGCCTGGGACGGGGAAGCGGCTTCTCCTTGCGGAGGGCCTGCACGTCGCGATCATCCCTGGCTTGCAGGCTCGATCCTCTGGAACCCTCGATCGTCAGTCTCATCGTCCTCTCCGTCGGTGATAGGGAGCCTCAAAATGAGGAACGCCCCCCGCTCCGGTCTCCGCCCCGGTTCTCCCGGGACGCCCAGGCGAGGGTGAGCGACTTGCGCAATCCCGATTTCTGCTCGGCCTTCAGGACGGCGACCCTGTCGCGCGTCACCGTCCCAGCAATTTTCGACGCCGCTTCCACGCTCCCTTTCTCGTCCAGGAGGCGCACCTCCACCCCGTGCCGTCCGGCGGGCACCGAGAGGAGGTGCGACAGGCTTCTCTTCGTCCCCTTGGCGGAATCGAACGGCTTGGAGAGAACCGTCCGTCCGTCCACCCGGACGACGATCCGCCCGGCGGGAAGCCGGTGACTCAGCTCCAGCCTGATCTTCCCCGCCGGCATGTCGTCCGAGGCGAGGCCGAAGGCGCCGGACCTCCGTTTGGCCGCGACGATCTTGGCCATCTCCACCGGGTCGGCGTAGGTCTTGGCGCACACGGCCTGGATCGGCACGTCGGAGGGGGCCTCCGCGGATCCGGCCGGCACTGCAGCGCCGACCACCGCGAGCGATCCCTGCTGACCTCCAGGCCTGCCGAGCGGCCCGCGGATCAGGAGGTGAATCGCCCAGTTCACGCCGATCAGGGTCAGGAGCAGCGCGAAGACCAGGGCTCCCAACTGCCACTGGCTGCTGAGCGTCCTCCACGGAGAGGGCAGGAAGGCCGCGGATACCGCATTGTGCCCCGGAGCGCTCTCGGCTCTGCGGGCTGCTCCCTCCTCCTGCATCCCCGCGTCGATCCCGGCGACGGCGCACAGCGCCGCCATCATCTCCTTCCCCGTCTGGTAGCGGTCGGCGGGGTCCTTGCTCAACGCTTTCTCCAGGATCGGATCGAAGTCGGGGGAGACGTCGGGGTGGATCTCGCTGGGGGGATCGGCCGGCTGCGTGGAGATCTTGTAGAGGACCTCGGAGACGCTCTCGCCTTCGAACGGCGACCGTCCGGTCAAGAGCTGGTAGAGGATGACGCCGAGGGCGAACAGGTCGGAACGTCCGTCGACGGCCCCGCCTTTGAGCTGCTCGGGCGACATATAGCCGGGGGAGCCGACGAATTGATCGGAACGGGTCAGGTCCGATCCGGGCAGCCTGGCCACGCTCGCTGATGAGCACGTTGGCCGGCTTGACGTCCCGGTGCACGATGCCGCGGCGGTGCGCGAAGTCGAGCGCGGCGGCGACCTGCAGCACCAGGCGGATCGCCTCGTCGCTCGGCAGGGGCGCCTTGG
>JBIOWS010000024.1:0-2488 GCA_044868745.1 Candidatus Polarisedimenticolia bacterium | reverse complement strand
GGACCCTGATCGCCGTTCGGACCTTTGTTCCCGACCGGTCCCTGCGGACCCTGATCGCCGTTGGGACCCTTGTTGCCGACCGGTCCCTGGGGACCAGCCGGACCCTGGTCACCGGTGGCCCCCGTCTGGCCGCTACCCGCTTGGGCTCCGAGAACCCCGGCGGCGGTCACCACCTGGATCAGCTGCTCGCCTTTCCTGCAGTGGGCAGTTGGGGCGAAGTGAACGTCACCCTTGTCTGGGCCGCTCTTGACGATGCAGAGATTGAGGGTGGTCAGCGACTTCTTGCTCGCCGCCTGGGCGGACGATGCGACGCTGACCATGGCAGTGAGAGCTAGGAACGCTGCGATCGCAATCGAGAGCGAACGTCGGGGGGATCGGGAGGGCTTCATCGGGGATTCTCCTTGCTGGTACTGGCTGTTGGAACGGAGTCGCCTCGAGAGCGGCTCCTTCGGGAAGCACGGTAGGACAGGTGATCGAAAGGTGCGATCAAACATCTGGCCAAGGAGAGTTTGAGCGCTCAAGTCGAAGGGGACGGCTAGGTTCAGGTTTGGCCGGCGGTAAACCGCTCTAGCGTGGGAAATCCAACCTATCAATTCATTCACCTAGATCGTTTGACGAGTATCTTGCTCGTACTTTCGGCCAGCGAGAGGCGCCAGGCGTGGATGAATGAATTCGCCCGGCGCCGAGGCGCTGCTTCAGACGGACTGGACGCGGGCCAGCAGTTGGTCGGCCCGCTGGTTGAAGCTGCGGAGCCTCGCTTCCGCGTCTCGAACCGGCCGCCGGGATGCCGCATCGGGAGAGGGCGACTCGCCGAGGGAGGGGCGCCTCGCCTTCTGCCGTGCCGCTACCGCTGCGGCATTCGCACTCGCCTCCGCCGCCTCGGCCGCCCGACGCGCCTGCCGGGCGGCGTCGAGCGCCATCGCCCCCACCTCGCGGACGCCTTCCTCTGAAGCCCGCGCGATCACCAGCGCCTCGTCGATCCGCGTTTCCAGCTCACCGACAAGGGGCACGCTGCCGCGGGGCACGACCCAGTCCTGCGTGCTGTCCCGCTCTTCCGCCGCGATAGCGGGGAATTTAGGCCTGGGAGAGGCGGCAAACCGGCACTCTCATTAGATTTAGCGCCCCCCCGAACTTCGAAATCACCCGAGGAGCACGTTGAGACACCCCAGAGAGTTCTTCCTGCCGCAGGCGATCGGCGCCCCGGAGCCGCTCCGCGAGATCCCGGTCAAGCCCTCGCGGATGATCCACTTCCTCGACTTCTCGAACGAGAAGATGGTCGCCAAGGCCGGCGCGATCGCCGAACAGACCGACATCCTGCTCGGCAACCTCGAGGACGCGGTCCCGGTCGATCGCAAGGAGGCCGCCCGCGCCGGCCTGATCCGCGCCGCGAAGGAGAACGACTTCGGCCAGACCTCGCTCTGGACCCGCGTCAACGCGCTGGAGAGCCCCTGGGTGCTCGACGACCTGACCGAGCTGGTGACCGAGATCGGCAACCAGCTCGAGGTGGTCATGGTCCCGAAGGTCGAGGGCGCCCACGACATCCACTACGTCGACCGCCTGCTCGCCCAGCTCGAGGCCAAGGCCGGGCTCTCGCGGCCGATCCTCGTCCACGCGATCCTCGAGACCCCGCAGGGGGTGGTCAACCTGGAGGAGATCGCCAACGCCAGCCCGCGCATGCAGGGGATGAGCTTCGGCCCCGCCGACCTCGCGGCGGCGCGGCGGATGAAGACGACCCGCGTCGGCGGCGGCCACCCCGGCTACCGGGTGATGGAGGACCCGGTCGACCCGGAGAACCCCGAGGCCGACCGCGTCAGCGCCCAGCAGGACCTCTGGCACTACTCGATCGCCCGCATGGTCGACGCCTGCACCGCCGCCGGCATCCTCCCCTTCTACGGGCCCTTTGGCGACATCAAGGACACGGCCGGCTGCGAAACCCAGTTCCGCGCCGCCTTCCTGATGGGCTGCGTCGGCGCCTGGTCGCTGCACCCGGTGCAGATCGGGATCGCGAAGCAGGTCTTCAGCCCGCCGCCGGACGAGGTCAGGTTCGCCAAGAAGGTGATCGAGGCGATCCCCGACGGCCGCGGCGTTCACATGATCGACGGCAAGATGCAGGACGACGCCACCTGGAAGCAGTGCAAGGTGATGGTCGAGCTCGCAGAAATGCTCGCGGAGAAGGATCCGGAGCTGGCGGAGGCCTACGGCAGCTAGGCGTCCGCAGGCACGCTAATAGTGGGGTTCGCAGGACCAGCCCCATAATGGGAAAAATCTCTTTTACTGATGGTCGATCACGTAATCTGCGGGTAGACATTCCCCATGCTGCAGTAGCTCATGTGAACCAAGCGAGCTGCCGATACGGAGTTTGCATCGACAAGCGCAACCCCGGCTCCGTTTCGGCCTTAGAAAGACACCAGTCCACCTATGCAATCTTCCACCGACGTCTCATTCGACCGCCCGTTTCAGCCTCCGGCGAGTACGCGGGAAGCCCTGG
>JBIOWS010000023.1:0-2814 GCA_044868745.1 Candidatus Polarisedimenticolia bacterium | reverse complement strand
GGCAGGATGAGCGTGCGGAAGAAGTCGTCGCTCCGGAACGATCCGACCACCTCGCCGTGGAACGTGCCCCCCTTGAACACCGGCGCGGCCACCACGAACCCCTGAGGACCGCCGATCAGTTGCAGTGGGGGAGAGAACACCGCTTCCTTCTTCTCTCTGGCCCGGAGCACCGTCTGGTAACCCAGGGGATGCTCGCGGACATCGAACCCGAGAAGGGCCCGATTGGGGTCGGGCGGATAGATCATCCCGATGCGGAGGTTGGGGTCCACCGCGCTGATTCGCAGGCAGGGCGGAATCAGTTTCTGGGTGGTCGCCCCGAAGCGGTAGAACTCCTGCTCGGTCACCACCTCGCTGTTCTCGAAGAAACTGGCCAGCTGTAGAAGAGCGACGCGGTTCTTGTCGAGCGCGTTGCGCAGCCGGCTCGCGAACTGGTGGGCGCCGACGCGGGCTTCCCGCTCCAGATCCTGCTGCCTGGACGATCTCATGACCGAAGCTGACCAGGCGACGGCGCACAGACTCAGGGAGAACGCTGCGATCCCGGCGAGCGCGGCCTTGTGCCAGCGCACCATCCCGAAAGCCTCCAGGAGCCCTGCGAAGATAGGGCCCCTCCGATCGGGCTGCAAGGATCGCCCCCCCGTTTGGTCATCCGTTTCAATCTTGTAACGGCTGGGGGCTGTCGTGCGTGGCGCGCGGCAGCCCCTGCCCTGTGCTAGGATGAAGGCACCCGCCCCGCCCGGAGATCTCGTGACCCAGCCGATTGAGGATGGGGACGCCCGCGCCTCCGCCCGCCTGAAGGTGGTTGCGGCCGCGGCCTGTCTCCTGACCAGCGCCGCCTGTTTCCTGCACCTGGTCCAGCCGCAGACCTACTACCTGGCAACCCGCCGCGTCGAGCTGCAGCGGAAGGAGTACCTCGACAAGGAGCTGCTGGCCGGCCTGCCGGAACCGTTCTTCGTGCGCTGGTACACGCGTGATGCCACCTGGTGCGATCCATTGCGGCCCTACATCCTCGACAGGGGGACATCGGAGGAGCGCACGATCTACAAGGTCGGCACCGGGCGCCGTTCGATCGCCGACGTCTTCTTCCGGGAGGGCCGTCTGCTCGAGATCGGCGAGTGGGAGCTGGTGCAAGAGGGGATCCTCTCGGCCTGGTTCTACCGGAGGACCGCGCCTCCCCGGTCGGCGACGGACGAGGTCTTGGCGCGTCTCCGGAATCTGAACCCGGCGGCGGAGCCGTTGCGCCCCGAGGAGGCTCGAGACGCGCTCGAGGGCTGCCGGTTCGACAGGGGCAGCAGGGTCGACACCATGCAGCCCCTCGGGGTCGTCCGGGAAGGGGACGGTCCGCTCCGCCTCACGACAGGTCCCCGTCCGCCGGAGGTCGATGGTTCGATCGCGGGCGGCCTTCCCGCGGGGACGCGGTTGAAAGTCCGGCGTTGGGGCCCCCTGACGGACGGCATCCTCGTGAATGAGGTGACCGGGCAGGAATACCGGGTACGGGCCAGCTCCATGGCGGGAGCTTTCTGCCCGACGGGCCGTTGCGCCCCCGTCGGCGAGGTCGGCGTGGCCACGCTCGACCTGATGGTCGCGACGTTCCGGGAAGGCGATCGGAGCGCCGCGGTGGCCATCGCTCCCGGGCTAGTGCGCCTTCCGGTGTGGATGGAGCGCCAGGGGATCCTGCGGGCGGGCTGCCGGGTCCGGATCAGGTCCTGGTCGCCCTGCGGCCACCGCCAGGCGGAGGTGGAGATCCTGGACGCAGAGGATCTCCCCGCCGTCGTCAAGGTCCCCGTGGCGCCTCCGGGTCTGTTCGAGCCGAGCCGCTGAGCTTCTCCGGCCTCCCCCTTTCTGCTAGAGTGTTCGGACGAAACCGGCCCCCATCATCGAGATGTCCGGAGGACGACGCCCGCCTCCCCCGGGGTTCCGACGGTCATCCGTTCCGGGCGCCAGAGGAGAATGACATGGCAGACCTGAAGATGATCATCGACGGGCAGGAGGTCGAGTCGTCCTCGCGCCAGCGCACCGAGATCCTCAACCCGGCCACCGAGAAGACGGTCGGAAGCGTCCCGAAGGGGACTGCCGAGGACGTCGATCGGGCGGTGCGGGCCGCGCGCAAGGCGTTCAGGCAGTGGTCGCGCCTTACGCCGGGCGAGCGCAGCGTCCTCCTGGGCAAGCTGGCCGACCGTCTCGACGGGCAGACCCAGGCTCTGGCGGAGATGGAGACGAGCCAGACCGGCAAGCCCCTCAAGCTGTCGCTCAGCTCCGACCTCCCGTTCGCCAACGACAATATCCGCTTCATGGCCGCGCAGGCCCGGATCCTGGACGGCACCGCGGCCGGCGAGTACTCGCCGGGGTACACCAGCATCATCCGTCGCGAGGCGGTGGGGGTGATCGGCTCCATCGCTCCGTGGAACTACCCGTACCTCATGGCGGCCTGGAAAATTGGACCGGCCCTGGCGGCCGGCAACACCGTGGTGCTCAAACCGGCCTCGAACACGCCGCTCACCGCCATCGAGATCGCCCGGGCGGCGTTGGAGGTCGGAATCCCGGAGGGGGTGCTGAACGTGGTCACGGGGCCGGGAAGCGAGGTGGGCGGCGCCCTCTGCCGGCACGAGGAGATCAACATGGTCTCCCTCACCGGCGATACCGCGACCGGCAGGAAGATCATGGAGCAGTCCGCCTCGACCGTGAAGCGCCTGCACCTGGAGCTGGGGGGCAAGGCACCGTTCATCGTTTTCGAGGACGCCAACCTCGAGGCGGCGGTGCAGGGGGCGGTCGTCGCCGGCTACGTCAACACCGGGCAGGACTGCACCGCCGCCTCGA
>JBIOWS010000022.1:0-3164 GCA_044868745.1 Candidatus Polarisedimenticolia bacterium | reverse complement strand
ACCCGCACATCTTCCGCCAGCCCGCGGTGCTGGACCAGGATCAGCGTGTTCACCTTGTCGTCGAGAAGGAAGATGAGCACTTGCGTCGGCGCGAACAGCCGCTCGGTAATTTTCACCAGCAGCGGCGCGATGGTGCGCCTCTCCATGCGTGAGTTGATCTCCTTGGTGAAGTCCGGCAGGAGGAGGAAGAAATTCGAGAGCGCCGAGTTCTCGGCCTCCAGGCGAGCGATGCTGCCTTTCAGGTCACGCAGCCCCTCCGCCTCGGGCCGTCGTGTCCCGGCGCTCCGGGCGGCGGGCTGGGATCGATGTCCCATCGCCCAGCCGAGCAGGAGGGCGCCCAGCGTGGCGGCGACCCATCCCCAGGTCGGGACGACCCTGAGTGCCGTCAAGGCCTGATCCAGGTAGTTCATGCGGTGTCGCCCCTCTGTCCGCCCCGGCGCAAACCGGGTAGCGGGGTCCCCTCGTGGAGCGGGCTGACGCGGGCCAAAACTTAAGGTCCGAGGTGGGCCAATTCAAGGAACGCCCCGCGGCCCGATCCCTCGCGAGTTCCGAGAGATGTGAGAACGCAAACCGGCCGGGAGTTGTTCGGCCGTCAAAATTTTGGAGCCGGCCAGAACCGTTGCTTGACATGAGCCGCGCGGCTCCCTACAGTGGGCCGGCCTTGGACGACAATCGTAGGGCGCGAGGCGCCCAGTGCCTGTGGATGCTCGCCCTTCTGTTCTGCCTCTCGATCGATTGCCAGCAGGGGTTGGCCGGAAGGACATCGCGGGTGGCGATCGACGGGCTGGGCCGCTCGGTCGCCGTTCCGCAGGCGCCCCGGAGGATCGTCTCGCTCGCCCCCAGCGTGACCGACTCGCTGTTCGCGCTCGGGCTGGGTGATCGCGTCGTCGGCGTCAGCGACTTCTGCAGGCTTCCGCCAGGAAAAGGCCCGATCGCACGGGTGGGGGGGATGCTGAACCCGAGCCTGGAGGCGATCAGGGCCCTTCAGCCCGACCTCCTGGTCGGCACGACCAGCGGCAACGACCCCGCCCTGGCGTCCCAATCGGCGGCCCTGGGCCTCCCCCTCTACACGCTGCATACGCCCGACGTGGAGCGGACGCTCAGCGCCATCGAGAGCCTGGCCGAGGCGCTGGGGGAGCCGTCACGCGGAAGGGCCCTCGCAGCGGGACTGCGCCAGCGTCTCGAGGTCGTGAGATCGCGGGTGGCGGGGCGGCCTCAGCCGCGCGTCCTGTTTATCGTCTGGGGACAGCCTCTCGTCGTCCCCGGTCGCGCCTCGTTCCTGACCGACGCCCTGCAACACGCTGGCGGGATCTCCGTCAGTGCCGCCGCGGCTGCGGCCTGGCCGGCCTTCGATCTCGAATCGGCGATCCGGACCGCTCCTGACGTGATCCTGAGCACGGCCCGGAACCGCGACATCGTGGACCGCTTACGGAGCGAGCCGGCCTGGCGCGGAGTCCCGGCAGTGCGCCACGACCGGATGCACATCGTCAGCGAGGCGATCGAGCAGCCCGGTCCCAGCCTCGTCGGGGGCATCGAGGAGGTGGCGCACATCCTCCACCCTGGGGCGTTCGGGGCCGGCGGGGAGCGATGATCCGGGACGAGCCCACAAGAAAGCCGTGCGGACCGCGAGGCCCGCACGGCGGGGGAATCGGGGGGTCGGGCACCCGTCTGCCCTCCCCTGACGTGAGTCGATCCTCTCACGCCGTCCCGTGGCGGGAAAGGACGCAGCGAAGGATCCGGTGCACCGATGCAGCACCCCTCCGGCGTGGTAGGATCGATGCAACCCAACACGGGAGGGGACGATGGGTTTCGTGAGAGGAAGAATCGAAGACTACAGCTCGCCCTTGGCGGGCGTCCCGGCCCGACTCTACACAGGTTACTTCTTTCTGACCTACGGTCTGCACAAGGCCGCTGGAGGTCTGAGCGGCGCGGCTCTGCAGGAGACCCTGACGAAGTGGGCCGCAGCAACACCCTACACCTTCTACGTCCCTTTCCTCAGGAGGGTGGCGATCCCCCACCCGGATCTGTTCGCCTCGCTCGTGATGTTCGGGGAAATCGCCGTGGGCTCGGCGCTGCTGCTGGGCTGCGCGACGCGCTTCGCCGCGCTCGGAGGGATCTTCCTCTGTCTGAACTTTCTGTTCGCTAGCGGAACTGCCGTTCTGAGCGTCGATCAACCCGCGGTCTTCACGCTCCTGCTCGCGACGGTCTACATCACGGCCGCCGGCAGGTCGCTGGGTCTGGATCACTTCTTCAAGGGCAGGTTGCCGCGCTGGGCCGCCTGACCACTCACATCGTCTCACCGACGAGCCGCGCTGTCTGCTCCAGGAGACGCCGATCGTCCTCGCCGAATGCGTCCGGCCGGTCGCTATCCACGTCGATCTCCCCCATCACGTTCCCATCCTTGAAGATCGGCACGACGATCTCGGAACGGGTCTGTTGGCTGCAGGCCAGATATCGGGGGTCCTTGCCGACGTCGGGCACGACGACCGTCTTGCGCTGCCTGGCTGCCAGGCCGCATATCCCCTGGCCGATCGGGATTCTCTCGTGGGGGGTCGGGAGGCCGCGCTGATTGTGCAGGATCAATGTATCCCCGTCCAGGAGGTAGATCCCGGTCCAGGTGAACTTCGGTACGCTCTCGCTGAGGATGCGCACGACCGTCCTCAAGCGCTCGTCCCTGTCGCGCGTTCGGAGCAACGCCTCCCCTACACGAGTCAGGAGGGTCCGTGTGTCGGACGGGGGTCCAGCGAGGTCGGAGGAGCCGCGCCTCCTCGCGCGTGCACCGCGATCCGACACTGCACCCCCGACATCCATGCCGGCCTCCCGTCCCGTGCCTGCGCCCGAGCGACGTTTACTCATATAATGCGCTGGCGATGCTGCACCAAGTACCGGTCGCCCGGATTCTCGGCTTCCTCTTCCTTGCAAGTGTGATCCTCCTCGGATGGGTCACATTCGACGGCTACCGCACCTCGGCCGGCGCGCTGGGCGCCGCCGCCCACATCCGCTTCGCCCTGTTCGGGATCGTGGTGGTCCTGTTCACGCACACGATGACCCTATTTTACTTCGTCGGGACCGGGAGCCGGATCAAGAAGGTCGTGCATGAGTTCGGCCTGAACCCGGACTTCGCGGAGAGGACGAAAAGCTTCAAGTCCCGTCTCTTCCCCTGG
>JBIOWS010000021.1:0-2516 GCA_044868745.1 Candidatus Polarisedimenticolia bacterium | reverse complement strand
GGCACACGAACATGGGGTAGACGAGATCCCCGGGAGTCAGGTCCGTTTCACGAACCAGGGATCGGAGGATCTCCGTTCGCCGCAAGCGCCTCGGGCGCTGCAGGGGAAAGCCCATCAAAAGATCCTCTCAGTCATCGTCGCCTTCGTGGAAGAAGTACGCGGCACAGAACGAACTGCAGAAGACCCGACCGCTCCGCACGAACTTGTGTTCATCGCAGATCATCTTGTGACAGATGGGGCACTTGTGGAGGTAGGCCTCGTCCTCTCCGACGGCGCATTCCTTGCACTGCTTCACCTCGAGATCCCCTCCACCGTCGGCGCGGATTATAGGTTAGCGATAGCGCAAAATCCAGATACCGTAAGGGTTTAGGACGGCTCACGCTTGACAGCCTCCCTGCCCAATCCTTAGAATGACGGCCACGGCTTAAGGCGGTGTAGCTCAGATGGTTAGAGCACGCGGCTCATATCCGCGGCGTCCGGGGGTTCGAATCCCTGCACCGCTACCACCTCCTCCAGCACCTCCGACGGTCCCCGGGGATCCGGACCTCGTGAAGATGAGGAGTCACCCTTCATGACCGAACGGCAGCCGCCCAGGAGTCTGGCGATCCAGCGTCAGTTGCGCAGGACGATCGAGCGGCACGGCATGCTCCAGCCCGGGGATCGCGTTCTGGTGGCGGTCTCCGGAGGACCCGATTCGACGGCCCTCCTGTCGCTTCTGCACGGCCTGGCGCCCGTCATGCGCCTCGAACTGCACGTCGCCCACCTCGATCACGGCTGGCGCGGCCGGGCGGGGGCTGCGGACGCGGAATTCGTCCGGAGACTCTCGCTCCGCTTCGGCCTGCCGGTGACGGTCGGCCACGTGAATCCTTCTCACTGGAGCGCCCGGGAGGGGCGCCAGTCGTCGCGCGAGGCGCGGGCACGCATCCTGAGAACGAGCTTCTTGCTGGAGACCGCGCGGCAGATCGGCGCGCACAAGGTCGCGCTCGGCCACTCGAGGGACGATCAGGCCGAGAGCCTGCTGCTTCGGCTCCTGCGTGGGTCGGGCACTCGAGGGCTCGCCGGAACCTATCCGGTCGTGGACGGCGTGATCATCCGGCCGCTCCTCGACATCGGGCGCCGCGACCTTCTCGCCTATCTGCGCGAGCGCCGGCTGCGCTACCGCATCGACGCGACCAACCGCGACACGGCCCTGGCAAGGAACCGTCTGCGCCGCAAGCTGCTTCCCCTCCTGGAAAGGGAGTTCAACCCATCCGTCGTCGAAGCCCTGGCGCATGCCGCCGAGCTGCTGCGCGACGAGGACGCCTACCTGAGCGGCGTCGCGGAGCAGGAGTACCGGCGGATCGCCACGCAGCGCGGGGAGGGCGTCGTCCTGGCGGCCCGCGCCCTGCAGGAGCTGCCGCTGGCGATTCGGCGCCGCATCCTGCGGCTGGCCCTCTCCTCGGTGCGCGGAGACCTGCGCCGCATCGCCCTCCTGCACGTCGAGCAGTCGCTGAGCCTGCTGGAGGACCCCGAGCGCCGCGGCCCGGTCAGCCTCCCCGACGGCGTGGCCGTCGGCCTGAAGGGAGGCGACCTGCTGATCGCGCCGCGCGCGGCCTCCGGGAGGACCCACGCGGGTGGCCGCCACGCGGGGTCGCGCGAGGAGGCCGGACCCTGCCGCGAGGCGCTTTGTCCGATCCCGGGCGAGGTGGCGCTGGACGGGCTCGGCCTTCGCCTGCGTGCCACCATCGTGCCGCGCGAGAGCGTCGCAGTGAATCTGCAGTCGGCCGGGAAGGAGTGCGCCTACCTCGACGCCGACCTGCTGCCGGGACCGCTCCTGATCCGGCCTCGGCGCCCCGGCGATCGCTTCGTCCCCTTGGGCGCGCCGGGCTCCCGGAAGCTCAAGTCGTTTCTCATCGATCGGAAGGTGCCGGTGGACGAACGGGGGCGGATTCCCCTGGTGCTCTCCGGAGATCGGATCGCCTGGGTCGTCGAACACGAGATCGACGACCGATTCAAGGTGACCGACGCCACCCGGCGGGTCCTCGTCCTGGAGAAGGAGCCTCGATGAACCTGTCGCGTGAAATCCTCAAGTCCGAGGCCGAAATCGCCGAGCGCGTCCAGACGCTCGGTCGCGAGATCACGGAGCACTATGCCGGGCGGGAGATCTCCGTCCTCGGCGTCCTGAAGGGGTCGTTCATCTTCCTCGCCGACCTGGTGCGCCACATCAACCTGCCGACCCAGATCGGCTTCCTGGAGATCGTCACGTCGCGCAAATCGGAGTACCTGACCGAAATCGTCTTCTCCTCATCCTTCCGCTTCCCCTCCTCGTTCAGGATCGAAGGGGCCGAACTGCTGCTCGTCGAGGACATCCTCGACACCGGTGTGACGCTGGCCTATTTGAGCCAGCAGATCCACCTCTTGCAGCCGCGCTCGTTCCGGGTGTGCACCCTTCTTGACAAGCCGCACCGCCGCAGGGTCGATTTCCAGCCTGACCACGTGGGCTTCCAGGTGCCGGACAAGCACGTGGTCGGTTACGG
>JBIOWS010000020.1:0-4913 GCA_044868745.1 Candidatus Polarisedimenticolia bacterium | reverse complement strand
CTCCTGGATCCCCTCCAGCATCGATCCCCCCCCGGTCAGGACCACGCCGGCGTGAATGGAGCGATCGAACCCGCTGCGGACGAACTCCTCCGCGATGAGGGAGAAGATCTCCTCCACCCGCGGCTGGATGATCTCGGACAGGATCTGCCGCGACAGGACGCGTGACTTCCGTCCCCCGACGCTCGGCACCTCGATGGTGTCGTCATCGCTCACCAGGCTCGCCAGGGCACAGCCGTGCTTCCTCTTCAACTTCTCGGCCTCCGGGATCGGCGTGCGCAGGCCGACGGCGATGTCGTTGGTCACATGCTCCCCTCCCGTCGGCAGCACCGCGATGTGCCGGATCGCCCCACGCTCGAAGATCACCAGGTCGGTCGTCCCGGCGCCGATGTCGATCAGGGCGGTCCCCATCTCCTTCTCGTCCTGCGTCAGGACGGCGTCGGCGGCGGCCAGCTGCTCCAGGACGATCTCTTCCACCTCCACGCCCCCGCGGTTGACGCTGTTCACCAGGTTCTGGGTCGCGGTGACGGCGGCGGTCACGATGTGGACGTTCGCCTGCAGCTTCGAGCCGGTCATCCCGACCGGGTCGTGGATGCCGTCCTGGTCGTCCACAGTGAACTCCTGCGGCAGGACGTGGAAGATCTCGCGGTCGGACGGGATGTTCACGGCACGGGCGGCGGCGAGCACGCGCTGCACATCCTCGCGCGTCACCTCGTGATCCCGCCCGGAGACGGCGACCACGCCCCGACTGTTGAGGCCGCGCACGTGGGCGCCGGCGACCCCCACGAAGGCGCGGTCCACCGAGCAGCCCGCCATCAGCTCCGCTTCCTCGACAGCCTGCTTGATCGAGGCGACACAGGCGTCGAGATTCACCACCACGCCCTTGCGCATGCCCCGGGAGGGAGCCGATCCGACCCCGATGATGTCGATTTTCCCCGCTCCGGCCGGCTCGGCGATCAGGACGCACACCTTGATCGTCCCGATGTCGAGTCCCACGATCCGGTGGCTCGGTCTGGCCATGTCAGTCGTTCCTCCCTGGCTGCGGCCGGAAGACGATGCGGTCCCGGAACCTGAGGTCGACGTAGAGCCCCTCTCCGAGCGCCGTGGCGAGATAGTCGCGTACCGCCAGGTAGCGGTCCAGATTGGTCGCCACATCCCCGGGGTCGAGCCGCAGGACCGGCCCGCGGTCGTTCATGCGCGCCTCCGCGCGGTCGTCGCGGGACAGATCGACCTCGGAGATCTCCCGGACCAGGTCCGGATGGGCCCTTTCCAGGTAGGCCAGCAGTTCCACGCCGCGGCCGATCTGGTCGCGGGCCCGTGTTACGTTGCTCCCGTCGATCCCGGTCAAGATGGGCCACGAGTACTCCTGCGCCCCCGGACCGTAGGGCTGGATCGGCGCGCCCTCCTCGTCCACCAGCCAGACGCGGTCCCGGATCAGGGCCAGTCCCTTCGGCACGCGCTCCTCGATGGTGCAGGAGACGGCATCCGGGAGGACGCGCTTCACGACGGCGCGCCTGACCCAGCGGTTCTCCTGCAGGGTCCGCTCGAGCCGGTTGAGATCCAGGCGGAAGAGGTTCCTGCCCACGTGGCGGGCGAGCGGCCGGCGCAGCTCCTCGCGCGGCACGCGCGTCGTCGCGGAGATCTCGATCCGCCGCAGGCGGAAGCGCGGGGAATGGGTCAGCTGGTACCTGGCGGCGTAGGCGATCCCTCCCAGGAGACCGGCCGCGAAGCTGCCGCCCAGCAGGATCGCCAGTCCCCGGCGCGCCTTCCGGCGGCGGCTCCGGCTGACCTGCTCGGCCCGGCCCCGCCTCAGGAAGCGCAGGGGCTCGGTCGCGGGGACGCGTTTCACGTCCAACGGATCACCTCCGGCTCGAGCGTCACGGCCTGGCGCTTCAGGACCGCCTCGCGCACCGTCTCGATCAGCTCCTGGACATCGCGGCAGGTCGCGCCGCCGCGATTCACGATGAAGTTGGCGTGCACGTCCGACACCACCGCGCGGCCGACCGCGAGCCCCTTCAGGCCGCAGGCCTCGATCAACCGGCCGGCGTGGTCGCCCGGCGGGTTCTTGAAAATGCATCCGGCGTTCTTGGCCCCCGTCGGCTGGGTCCGGACGCGGTGGTTCCGGTATTCGCGGATGCGCTCGTTGATGCGGGCCGGGTCGTCCGGGGTGAGGCGCAGGGTGGCCGCGACGACGCAGCGATCGCCCAGGCCCGGGCTGGATCGGTAAGCGAAGCTGCCGGGCGTCGTCCGGACCTCCTCCACGAGGCCCTGCCTGGAGATCGCCGTAAAGCACTCCACCGCCCGGCCGAAGGCCCCCTCGTGCCATCCGGCGTTCATCCGCAGGCACCCGCCGACGCTCCCCGGGATCCCCTCGGCGAACTCCAGTCCCGAGAGACCGGCGCGCGCCAGGGCCTTCACCAGCTTCGGGACCGAATACCCGGCGCCGACGCGCGCCGTGTCGCGGTCGATGCGCGGCTCCCCGCCGAGCGCTTCCGTGGAGATCACGACGAAGGACGGGCCTTCGTCGGCCACCAGAAGGTTCGAGCCCGCCCCCAGGAAGTCGCACGGCACCCCGGCCGAGGCGAACTCCCTCAGGAGGGCCGCCAGCCCCTCGGCATCCTCCGGCACGAGGAACAGGCGGGCCGGCCCGCCGACGCCCAGCGAGGTGCGGGCGCGCATCGGCACGTCGCGCAGGACGCGCATCGACCGTCGACCCAGGATCGCCTCGGCCTCCCGAACCCAGTCGTTCGCCGCCATTACCGGCACCGGGTCCTCATCGCTTCAAGAGAGTCAGGAACTCGTCCGCCGCGCGGTACACGCTGCCCGCTCCCATGGTGATCACCAGGTCCCCCTCACGCGCCCGGGTCTTCAGCCAGGCGGGGGCCTGCGCGAGATCCTTCACGAGCGTCACGTCCTTGTGGCCGTGCTCCTCGATGACGCGCACCACCCCCTCCACCGTGACCCCCTGCAGGGGTGTCTCACCCGCCGGATAGATCTCGGTCACCGCCAGGACGTCCGCATCGTAGAACGCGCGCCCGAATTCGGCCAGGAGGGCACGCACGCGCGTGTAGCGATGCGGCTGGAACACCACGACGGTGCGCCGCCCCCAGCCCTTCTTGGCGGCGGAGAGCGTGGCGGTGATCTCGGTCGGGTGGTGGCCATAGTCGTCGATCACCATGATTCCGCCGACCTCCCCCTTGAGCTGGAAGCGGCGGTCGGCCCCGTGGAAGCGGGCCAGCTCCGCGGCGATCGCGCGGAAGGGGATCTCCAGATCCAGACCCACCGCGACGGCGGCGAGCGAGTTCGCGATGTTGTGACGCCCCGGCACCCTCAGGGTCACCCGCCCCAGGCTCTTCCCCTGCAGCACGGCGTCGTAAGCGGCCTGAAACTCCTTCAGCTCGACCGCGGCCGCCGACAGATCGGCCTGCGCCGAGTAGCCGTAGGTCACCACGCGGCGCGCCAGCCTGGGGAGGATCTCCTGGATTCCCGGGTCGTCCAGGCAGACGATCCCGACGCCGTAGAACGGCACCTTGTTCAGGAAATCGGCGAAGGACGCCTTGAGCTCGCTCAGGCCGCCGTAGTGCTCCAGATGCTCCGCGTCGATGTTGGTGACCACGGCGATCGTCGGCGACAGCCTGAGGAACGAGCCGTCGCTCTCGTCGGCCTCGGACACCAGCAGGTCGCCCTGTCCCAGCTTGGCGTTGCTCCCCAGGACGCCCAGCCGCCCGCCGATCAGGATCGTCGGATCCAGTCCGGCCCCCGACAGGACCTGCGCCACCATCGACGTCGTGGTGGTCTTGCCGTGCGACCCGGCGATGGCGATGCCGTATTTGATGCGCATCAGCTCTGCCAGCATCTCGGCGCGCGGGATGACCGGCACCTGCCGGCGCCGCGCCTCGAGGACCTCGACATTGTCGGCGCGCACGGCGGAGGACACGACCACGACGTCGCACTCCTCGCCGACGTTCTCCGGACGGTGGCCGCGCGTGACCTTCCCGCCCAGGGAGCGCAACCTCTTCACCGTCGATCCTTCCTCCAGGTCCGATCCGCTCACCTCGTACCCGAGGTTGATCAGCACCTCGGCGATGCCGCTCATCCCGATGCCGCCGATCCCGACGAAGTGGATGCGGCGCGTCTTGCGGAGCATCACCATCGCCCGCCCCCCGGCGGCCGCGGAGCGCTCATGCCAGAAGCTCCTCGACCATGTCGGCGATGCGGGCGGCGGCGTCCGGGCGCGCCAGCGAAGAGGCGGCGCGCTCCATGGTCAGGACGCGGCCGGGGTCCTCCCGCAGGGAGAGGATCGTCCGCGCCAGCGCCTCGCCGCCAAGACCGCTCTCCTCCATGACGATCGCCGCCCCGGCTTCGGCGAACTTGAGAGCATTGTGCCGCTGATGATCGTGGGCCGCCGTCGGCAGCGGCACGAGGATCGAGGCCTTGCCGCAGGCGGCGATCTCGGCAACGCTGCTGGCGCCGGCGCGCGCGATCACCAGGTCCGCCTGCTCGTACGCCTCGCGGATGTCGGCGATGTAGGGGACGACGACCGGGTCGAAACCGCGCGTGGCGTAGGCGGCCGCCACGCGCTCCAGGTCCCTGGGGCCGGTGCCGTGGGTGATGCGCAGGCCCAGCCTGTGGGCCTCGAGGTGGGGCAGGGCGTCGAGGACGGCGTCGTTCAGGGCCCGGGCGCCCTGACTGCCGCCGAAGATCAGCACGTGAAATCTCTCCCCGCGCGTCTTGCGCCTGGCGGCGCGAAAGGCGGCCCGGATCGGGTTGCCCGTCACCTCGCCGCGCCCGCCGAGGTAGTGCCGGGTCTCCGCGTACGACACCGCCACGCCGCGCACCCACGGGGCCAGGAGCCGGTTCGTGATTCCCGGGTAGTAGTTCTGCTCGTGGATGAGCGTCGGGATGCGCAGCCCGAC
>JBIOWS010000019.1:0-4614 GCA_044868745.1 Candidatus Polarisedimenticolia bacterium | reverse complement strand
TCGCGTCGATCACGGGCAACTCCGTCAACCCGGAAACGCACGGTTTCATCTGCGCCAAGGTCCGGCGCTATCCGGACAGGGTCTACGGGCCGGACCGCCTGCTCCATCCGATGCGGCGCGCCGGCCGCAAAGGGGAGGGCGCGTTCGCCCGGATCACCTGGGAGGACGCGCTCGACACGATCGCCCGCCGCTTCCAGGAGATCCTGCACGCCGAGGGAGGGGAGGCAATCCTCCCCTTCCGCTACGGAGGGTCGAACGGCCTCCTCACTCAGGGAGCAACCGACGAGTGGCTGTTCCGGTCGATCGGCGCCTCGCGCCTGGCGCGCACCGTCTGCGCCGCTCCCACGGGGGCGGCGAACAAGGCGCTGTACGGCAAGATGGCCAGCGTGGACTTCCTCGATTTCGAGACAGCCCGGTTCATCATCATCTGGGGGGCGAACCCGAAACACAGCAACATCCACCTGATGCCCCACCTGAAGGCGGCCCGGGAAGCGGGAGCCCGGATCGCGCTCATCGACCCGCGCAGCACCCTGTCGGCGCGCTACGTCGATCTGCACCTGCCGGTCCTGCCGGGGACCGACGTCGCCGTGGCGCTGGCGATGATCGGCCATCTGGATCGGATCGGCCGGGTGGACCGGGCCTTCCTCGAGGCGCACGCCCTCGGATGGGAGAGGCTTCTGGAGCGCGCCCGCGCCTGGCCGCTGGAGCGCGCCGCGCAGCTCGCGGGCGTGCGGGCGGACGCCATCGCGGCGATCGCCGAGGCGTACGCCGCAGCCGACCCGGCGCTGGTGCGCTGCGGCTGGGGGGTCGAGCGCAACCGTAACGGCGAATCGGCGGTGGCGGCGATCCTGGCCCTGCCGGCGATCGCCGGGAAGTTCGGGAGGCCGGGCGGCGGCTACGCCCTGTCCTCCTCCGCCGCCTACCGCGTCGACGACGACCGGCTGGCGGGGCTCCCCGAGCCGAACACGCGGGTCATCAACATGAACTGGCTCGGGCGGGTGCTGCTGGAAGAAGCGGCGCCGCCCGTGCGGGCGCTGTTCGTTTACAACGCGAATCCTGCCGTGACCGTCCCCGACCAGAACCGGATACGTCAGGGACTCTCGAGAGACGACCTGTTCACGGTCGTCTTCGACCAGGTCAAAACCGACACGGCCCTGTACGCCGACATCGTCCTGCCGGCCACCACCTTCCTGGAGCACGCCGAGCTGAGCCTCTCGTACGGGGGATACGGCCTGCAGCTTGCCGAGCCGGTCATCGCGCCGCTCGGCGAGGCGCGCCCGAACGATGAAGTCTTCGGTCTCCTGGCGGAGCGGCTGGGGGTCGGGCGGCGTTTCCCGACGGGAGCGACGCTTCTCGAAGGGGCCCTGGCTTCGATCGGGGGTCCTCTGGCGCCCGGCCGCGCCGACCGCCTTGAACGCCTGGGCCGCGAGCGGATCCTGCGCTTCGACTTTCCGGGGGAGCGGCCGGTCCAGTTCGGCACCGTCTTTCCGGAAACCGCCGATCGCAAGGCGCATCTGTGGCCTGCGGAGCTCGGTCCGGACCCCTACCGGTTCGTCGACGACCCGGGTGACTCTCTCCACCCGCTGGCCCTCATCTCCCCCGCGACCGACCGGACGATCTCCTCCAGCCTCGGGGAGTGCATGCGGTCGGAGGCCTTCCTCGAGATGCACCCGGGCGACTCCGAGGCCCGGGGCCTGAAGGACGGCGACGAGGTGCGCGTGCACAACCGACTGGGGGAGGTGCGCGTGCGCCTGCGGATCAACGGCTCGCTCCGGCCCGGCGTCGTCTACCTTCCCAAGGGAATCTGGAACCGCCACACGCGGAACGGCTCCGTCGGCACGGCCCTCGTCCCGGACGCCGTCTCGGCGATCTCGGGCGGCGCCTGCTTCAACGACGCGCGCGTCCAGGTGAGCCCGGCATCCGCCTGATCCCCCGCGCATGCCGCAAGTCGGCGGGGGCGCCGAGCGTGTTATGCTGGGCCCCTTTTTCGAGAGAGGTGCGCACGATGAATCGACGGCTGCTGGCAGGGACGATCGCGACCGCCCTGGTGATCGGGTGCTCCGGAGGGACGCAGCAGGCTCCCGAGAAGACCCCGGAGCCTCCCAAGGGAGAGACCCTCACATCCGGAGACTACAGCATGGTCCTTCCCCTGGGCCTGCAGGCCGGGGCGGCGTACATCCCGGAGAACAACCCGCTGTCGCAGGCCAAGATCGAGCTGGGGCGCAAGCTTTACTACGATGCCCGGCTGAGCAAGGACGGCACGATCTCCTGCGCCACCTGCCACGACCCCGACAAGGGGTTCTCCGACGGTCATCCGGTCTCCACCGGGATCGGCCGGCAGGCGGGCGGGCGGAACGCCCCGACGGTCATGAACCGGCTGTTCAGCAAGGAGCAGTTCTGGGACGGCCGCGCCGCCGATCTGGAGGAGCAGGCCCTGGGGCCGGTGCAGAACCCGATCGAGATGGGGCACACGTTGCAGGGGATGATCGACAATCTCGGGAAGGTGCAGGCGTACGCGCCGGAGTTCCAGACCGCCTTCGGCAGCGCCATGATCACCGCCGATCGCGTGGCGCAGGCGATCGCCTCCTACGAGCGGACGGTCCTGGCCGGCAACTCTCCGTACGACCGCTACCAGGCCGGGGAGCGCAAGGCCATGAGCGAGTCGGCGGTGCGCGGCATGACGATCTTCAACGACCCGCAGAAGGGCAACTGCGTCACCTGCCACGCCGGCTTCAACTTCACCGACGAGTCGTTTCACAACCTCGGAGTCGGCATGAACAAGCCGACCCCCGACTGGGGGCGCTTCAGCGTCACGAAGGCCGAGTTCGACAGGGGAGCGTTCAAGACGCCGACTCTGCGCAACGTGGCGCAGAGCGGTCCCTACATGCATGACGGCAGCGAGGTGTCGCTGCAGGACGTGGTGGGTCTGTACGACCGGGGCGGCAACAAGAACCAGTGGCTGTCGAAGGAGATCAAGCCGCTGCACCTCGGCGAGCAGGACAAGACCGACCTGGTGGCGTTCCTCGAGGCGCTCACGGGGGAAGTCCGCGGCACCGAGAAGCCGACTCTGCCCTAGGAGCCGCTCCTAGCCCGGCGCCGCGCGGAGTGCTTGCGGCGACCGGCAGCGGTCGATCAGCTCGACGACGTCCCGGTCCCACCAGCCTCGGTCGGCCTCCTGGCGAAGGATCTTCATGCAGGTCTCGTGCGGCAGGGCCGCCCTGTAGGGACGCGTCGTCGCCAGGGCGTCGTAGACGTCGACGACCGAGATGATCCGCACCAGGAGCGGCACGCCGTCGCCCGCCAGCCCGTCCGGGTAGCCGGAACCGTCCAGCCTCTCGTGGTGGTGACGGATGAGCGGGATGACCCTCGCCATGGTGCGCATGGCACCGCACAGATCGGCACCGACGACCGGGTGGGTCCTCATCACGCCGGACTCTTCCGGCGTCAGAGGACCCGGCTTGTTCAGGACGGCGTCCGAGACCGCGATCTTCCCGAGGTCGTGGAAGATCCCCCCGAGCCAGAGCGTCTCGAGATCCTGCTGATCCAGGCCGAGGGCCGTGCCGATGCGCACGCCGTATTCTCCGAGCCTCCGGCAGTGGTCGCCCGTGTATCGATCGCGACTCTCGACCACGAGAGCGATGCTCTTCAGGATCTGCGAAGCGTGCTCGAGCTCGTCCGTGTAACGCTTCAGGGCGAGGAGCGAGCGCACCCTGGCCAGGAGCTGCAGCGTGTGGAACGGCTTGTTCAGGTAGTCGTCGGCGCCGAGGTCGATCGCCCTGACCCTGTCCCCCAGCTGGTCCAGGGTGGTCAGGATGATGATCGGCACGAGACGCGTGCGGGGATCGTTCTTGAGCTCCCGGCAGACGCTGTACCCGTCGCGCCGGGGCATCACCAGATCAAGAAGGACCAGGTCCGGCAAGCTCCCGGCGACGGCCGCGAGCGCCTCCTCGCCGTCGGCCGCCTCCTCGATCCGGTATCCCTGAGGCTCGAGAATGTCCCGGAGCAGCTTGCGGTTGCCCTCCTCGTCATCGATGACCAGAATGTGATCGTCCGGCATCGCCTCCTCCTGTGACGCGTGCTCGACGTCAAGATCGTGGCCGGGACCCACTCTGTCAAGGCGAAGGGGGCCGGAACTGCGCGAACGCCAAGGGCGGCCGTGGAGAGCAGGTGGCAGGGGTCGAGCACGCCGCGCGAAGAAGATCGGGCCCGAGAGGCTCATCGGTTAGAATATCCGCGCAGGTGATCGATGCCGCATCGTAAAACTGAAGTCGGGGCCGACGCCGCCGCGAAGCATCGCCGCTATCTCTTCCCGTGCGTGGCGACCTACTACGAGACGCCGCTGACGCTCGTCCGCGGCGAGGGGCTGCGCGTCTGGGACGACACGGGCAGGTCGTACCTCGACTGCTTCGGGGGTGTTTTGACCGTGAGCGTCGGCCATTGCCATCCCGAGGTGACCGAGGCGATCGTCCGCCAGGCGCAGACCCTGGTCCACACCTCGACGCTCTATGTGAACCCGGCGCTCTCCGACCTGGCGGAGGCGCTGGCGGAGGTCCTCCCCGGCGACCTCGACCGGATCTTCCTGACCAACTCGGGGACCGAGGCGGACGAGACGGC
>JBIOWS010000018.1:0-4455 GCA_044868745.1 Candidatus Polarisedimenticolia bacterium | reverse complement strand
GCGTGCGGTTGTTACGACCCGCCGTGGTGCTGGCTTGACGCCGCTGAGGCGTCCCCGGAAACTGGGGATACCTCAGGAGACGTCCCCTTGACCGGAGGGGCTATTCGGGCTAGCCTCTGTCGTCACTCCACCGGGGTTCCTCCTACCCGTCCTTTAGGAACGGCCTTTACCCTTGAGCCACAGGCGCCACCACCAGCACGAGCACAGTGCTCCCCGCGGGCAGAGCCGGGGCGCGCCGTCGGGCGCACCCCCGGGACAGACCTCCGAACCGCATGCCCCGAATCCCGAGCATCGTCCGGGGTGGAGGCACAGGCACCGTCGGCGCCGGCGTCACTGGGCAGGACGCGAGGGCGGCGAAGGGGTGCGGGGCGCCTCCGCGGAGCACGTCGGCCAGAGGGGGACCCAGGACGAGCGAGCCCACCCGGCGGGAGTCCGCGTGGATCACGATCATCGAGCCGGGGTTCCGGCGGCCTCGCCCACGATCGACGCGCACGGTGTCTTGGAGGTCATGGGGGACGGCGGTTTCCTGAGACAGCCCCTGCGCAGCTACCGCGCCTCGCCCGACGACGTCTTCGTCCCGCGGGAAATCGTGCTGCGCCTTGGACCGGCCAATCCGCGGGTCAACGGAGTCGGGGCGGAGGGGAGCGAAATCGTGGGGCTGGCGGCCTCGGGCCAGACGGCCGGACGCGGCGGTCACGGCGACCACCGTGTCCACGGTTCCCATACCAAGCACGCAACGCATGGTCATGAATCTCGGCAGCGAGGGCGAGGAGCCGCGGGCGGAAGTTCGCCGCGCCTGGTGGAGATCCGATCGATCAACGGGCTCCCGCCCCAGGAGTTCGCCCGCCGCCGCCCGTTTTCCGAGCTCACCTCCGTCGACCCCTTCGAGCGGATCCGCCTCGAGACCGAGCCGACCGAGCTCTCGACCCGGGTCATCGATTTGCTGACCCCGATCGGCAAGGGGCAACGCTGTCTCATCGTGGCGCCGCCGCGCGCCGGCAAGACCACCCTGCTGCAGAAGATCGCCGCCGCGATCACGCGGAACCACCCGGAGATCCACCTCATCGTCCTGCTGGTCGACGAACGACCGGAGGAGGTGACCGATATGAAGCGCAATGTGCGCGGCGAGGTGATCGCCTCCTCCTCGGACAGCATGGCGCGACACCACGTCTCGGTGGCGCGCATCGTCCTGGAGCGCGCTCGCCGCTTGGTCGAAGTGGGTAAAGACGCCGTGATCCTGCTCGATTCGCTGACCCGTCTCGCCCGGGCCCACAACACCGCGACCCCGGGAACCGGTCGGACCCTGAGCGGGGGACTCGACGCGCGCACCATGGAGCAGCCTCGCCGTCTGTTCGGAGCCGCTCGCAAGGCCGAGGAAGGGGGCAGCCTGACCGTCATCGCCACGGCGCTGGTGGACACCGGCTCCCGCATGGACGACATCATCTTCCAGGAGTTCAAGGGGACCGGGAACATGGAGCTGGTGCTCGACCGGGGTCTCTTCGAGCAGAGGATCTACCCCGGCGCGGACATCGCCCGATCCGGCACGCGCAAGGAGGAGAAGCTTTTCGGCAAGGAGGATCTGGTGCGCGTCCACAGGCTGAGAAGAGCGCTCTTCGAGCTGAAGCCTCGGGACGCCATGCTCAAGCTCCTCGACAAGCTGGCGCGGTACCCCACCAACGCGGCCTTCCTCAAGGCCCTCGACGTCTGAACCCGGCACATTTGACCTTGACTTTCACCCGCCGCTTCGTTACTGTTTTGGCTTGCAGGAAGTGAAGTTCTTGGTTGGACCCATGCGTTGGCCCCAGGGACGGAACGATCCTTGGGGCTTTTTTCATGCTCCGATCCGGGGACCGAACGGCCTGCCCCGGGGCACAACGCCCCGGAGCACATTCCCTCTTTACGGAGGCGGAGGTAAGGCAAGTGGCAACTGGTCGTGTGAAGTGGTTCAACAACAGCAAGGGGTTTGGCTTTATCGAGGTTGAGGGTGGCAAGGACGTCTTTGTCCACTTTTCGGCCATCCAGGGCAGCGGCTACCGCTCGCTGGAGGAAGGCCAGACCGTCGAGTTCGAGGTCACGCAGGGCGCCAAAGGACCGCAGGCCTCGAACGTCCGACCGGTCTAGGCCGGTCTCGCGCGTGGTTCCGCCGCCAAGCCCGGCGGGCAGGACCACTTCGGCCCCGGAGGGTGAAAGCCCTCCGGGGCTTTTCATTTTGGCGGACGGGTCGTTTTAGAGGCTGTTCAGGTAGCTCTGGAGCCGCCGCTTGTCCTGGGGGTCCATCCTGATGAATTCCAGGGCCACCTCGTAACGACGGTTCTCGGGAGCCGAGGGATTCTCGAAGCAGCGCAGGACGGAGGCATCGGCGTCGATCGGGGTCGGGTCGCGCAGGTCTCCACCCACGAGCGTGAACGTCATCTGGAGGCGAGTCTTCTCCTCGAGAGGACGGTTGGACGCGCAACGAGCGCCGCCGACCGCGATGTCGATGGTCGCCAGCCTCAAATCCGCGGGGATGCGCTCTCCCGGCAGGACCCTCACGTCGAGGAGCGCCATGAAACGATAGTCCCGCCTTTTGTCGGGGGTGTCGTTCACGGCATCACGTCCCGGGCAGGAGTCGCCCGGAAGAGCGGCGCGGCCCCGAGGGCGCGCGTGAGCCGGAACCGCGGCTCGCCTCGTTCAGGCCGGCATCCCGCGATCCCGGCTCGCCCACCTGCCATCCACCTATCCGGAGCGGAACCGTGTCAGTTCTTGGCGACCTGGTGTTCCTCTTTGGTGTGCTTGTCGATCATGCTTGCGAGCACGGCCTCGGGAATTCTCTCCAGACCGACATTGATGGTCGAGATGTCCGCGCCTCTCTTGACGCCGAGGGCGACGGTGTCCCCGATCTTCCAACCGGTCTCGTGCATTTCCTTGATCTTTGCCTCGTTCTCCTTGGAGAGCGTCACGCCGTTAATCGACACGAGGAGGTCGCCCGCCTTGATTCCCGCCTTCTCCGCCGGGCTGTTCGGCAGCACCGACAGGATTCGATAGGTGCCGTCCTCGTTGGGTTCCTTCTCGAGCCCCGCCCATCCCTTGGTCTGGTACATCTCTTTCATGGAGGCGGCGCAATCGGCCGCCGACTTGTTGCACTTCTCGTGCTTGCCGGCGAGGGCGAGTCCCGACAGCACCATGGCCACCACGGCGAACGCCGCCGCACCGCGTGCGATCCGTAAATGCCGCATCGGCTGACCTCCTTGTCTCGAAGATGACCCGGCCGAGCGCTGGCCGGGTACGATCTCTTCTAAGGTCTGTGGGCCCACGGGGAGGCCCGAATCGCCCGTATCTTACCACGGACGAGGCGGGGCGACCCTGGACTCAGCGTGAAAAGTGAAACGGAACGCTGGTCACGACGACGCCGGGCTTGAACAGCAGCGCCCCCTTGATCAGGAAGGCGGACTGGTTGTGGAACAGCCCCTCCCACCAGTGGGCGGTGACGAACTCGGGGAGGACCACGGTGACCATCTCGTTGCGGCGCCTGCCGTGCATCAGGTCATCGATGTGCTCGACCAGCGGCTCGATGAGCGAGCGGTAGGGCGATTCCAGGATGAGCAGCGGCACCCCGCCCCCCCAGATCCTCCAAAGATCACGGATCTGATCCACCCGCTTCGGATCGAGGGCGACATGGACCGCCTCCACCTCGTGCGCGATCGACTTCGCATAGCGCACCGCGTACACCGTGGCTCGGTTGACGGCCGAGATCGGCACGACGGCCGTGTGGCGGATTGGGCGCTCCGGCTCGATCTCCTGCAGGGAGAGCTGGCGGCGAACGTAGAAGTAGTGACGGTGCGTCCGGAGGAAGAAGAAGACGAACACGGGGATCAGGAGGATGACGATCCACGCCCCCTGGGTGAACTTGGTCACGGCGATGACCAAGAGCGCCCCGCCGGTCGCGGTCGCACCGGCGGCGCTGACCGCCGCGTGCAGGCGGTAACGCCTCCCCCGCCGGCGCATCTGTCGGGCCACCATCCCCGCCTGCGACAGGGTGAAGGCCAGGAACACGCCGACGGCGTACAGCGGGATCAGGGCGTGCGTGTCGCCCGCGAAGATGATGATGAGCAGCCCCGCCGATCCGGCGAGGATCAGAATGCCGTTCGAGAAGACCAGGCGATCGCCCATGTTGGACAGCTGGCGGGGCAGAAACCGGTCGCGCGCCAGGATCGAGGAGAGGCGAGGAAAGTCGGCGAAGGCCGTGTTGGCCGCGAGCATGAGGATGGCCGCCGTGGAGGCCTGCAGGAAGTAATAGAACGCGCCGCTGCCGAAGATCGCCCGCCCGAGCTGGGAGATGACCGTCTGGCCGATTCCGGGGACGACGGGGTAGATGTGGGCCAGGTAGGAGGTGCCCAGGAAGAAGAACCCCAGGATCACCGCCATGATGAGCAGCGTGGTCGCCGCGTGGCGCGCCTCGGGAGGGCGGAACGCCTG
>JBIOWS010000017.1:0-3392 GCA_044868745.1 Candidatus Polarisedimenticolia bacterium | reverse complement strand
CCGACCTTCACGACGACCCCGGACTCTATCGTTAGGGTCAGTCCACTCGGCACTACGACGGTACAGTCCAGTACGTAAGGGCTCTCAGCGGCAAGCCATGTCTCATCTTGCAGGAGGGTCCCACATCTGTGTGTTGCTGCCTGGAGGGGGGAGAGGAAGACCAGGAACAGACCAATCAGAGCTGGCAACAGATAGCGCGCACACTTCGTCGCGGCTCTTCTGCGGCGCGACCGTGGGCGATCGATTCGTTCAGTCTGTGGCGGCATACAAGGCCTCCCCGCAGCGGGTTTCGGCCATGCGATGGCGCGCGTGAAGGCTCTCGTCCAGAACACAGCTTGATACCCTTGAGGCGAAACTCCGGTGGGAGACTAATTGTTCCTCTACAGCAAGCGAGAGGGGGAGGTATCTCAGGTCGTCCTCCGCGGACGCTACTCCCTGGCAGGTCCCGATGAACTTTTGGAGAGCGAACTTGGACTATCTAATATCATGGAGACTTTCGATGGTCAAGCACTTTCTTGGTCGGATTGGACAAGCTTCTGCGTTCTGACATGACTAATGGATTGGCCTCTTATCCAGTGCCATTCCAGAGTTCAATCTACGGTTGCTCGATCTCCGACGTGCAATCCCCTTGTGCTCTGGCGCTCCACGTGATTCGCTCCTTTCTTGCGCCTATCGATGTGTGCCTCCTCATAAGTAGAGGTGGAACCGGGAGTTTTATCGCGTCAATTCCCTCAGCTTTGGACCGTCACCTTCAACTCCTGGTGAGAACCCCAGCTAGCAGCCCGCTGAGGTCGGTAAGGTGTGGGTGATGCTGAAGACCGCCTCGAGGTTGCGCGTTGCGGCCTCGCCGATCTGATCCGGCGTGAGCCCCTTCAGGGCCGCGATCTTCTCCGCGACGAGCAGAACGCGGGCCGGCTCGTTGCGCGTTCCGCGGTGAGGGTGGGGAGACAGGTACGGGGCATCGGTCTCCGTCAAGATCCTGTCGAGAGGCGCGAAGGCCGCTGCTTCGGCCACGGGTCCGGCGTTCTTGAAGGTGACCGGCCCCGCGAACGACAGATAGAAGCCGAGGTCGAGGCAGCGCCGGGCCTCCTCGAGACCGCCCGAGAAGCAGTGGAAGACGCCGCCGACCTCGGAGGCCGCTTCCTCCCGCAGGATCGTCAGGGTGTCCTCCCACGCTTCGCGCGTATGCACGACGATCGGCAGGCGCAGATCGCGTGCCAGGTGGATCTGTAACCGGAACACCTGCCGCTGCGCCTCGCGCGGCGAGTAGTCGTAGTGGTAGTCCAGGCCGATCTCCCCGATCGCCACGCCTTTCGGGCGGGCCGCCGCGTCCCGGATCGATCGGGAAACGTCGTCGTTCCATTTGCTGGCTTCGTGGGGATGCAGGCCCGCCGTGAAGCGCAGGAAGTCGTGCCCGGAGGCCAGGTCGGCGCAGCGCTCGGCGTCGCCGAGGTAGGAGGAGACGGTGACGACGTAGGCGAGTCCGGCCGCCCTGGCGCGCTCGATCACCGCCTCGCGGTCGGAGTCGAACGGCTCGAGTGTCAGGTGGGCGTGACTGTCGCTGTGCACCGGGACTACTTGACCCGCCAGCCCGGCTCGACCGGCTCCTCGGTCGTCAGGACGTACGGCTCTCCCGCGGCATCGGAGGCGGCGAGCAGCATCCCCTGGGAGACGACCCCGCGCAGCCTGGCCGGCTTGAGATTGGCGACGACGACGATCGTCTTGCCGACGAGCGACTCGGGAGCGTAGCGCGTGGCGATCCCGGCGACGATGGTCCGGGTCTCCGCGCCGATCGTCACCGTCAGCTTCAGGAGCTTGTCGGCCCCCGGCACCCTTTCAGCGGCCAGGATCCTCGCCGTCCGGAGATCGATGCGGGCGAACTCGTCGATCGTCACCTCGGTCCGCGCCTCGGCGGCGGCCGATTCCGGCGCGGGCTGGTCCTGTGTCCTGGTCGCCTGGCGCGTCTCCATTGCGGCGCTCGATCCGTGAAGATAGGCGGCCTTGTCGATGCGCGGGAAGAGCGGCTCACCGCGAGCGATGTTTCGACCCGGCTTCAGCTCGCCCCAGGTGAAGTGCAGCAGGCTCGCCGCCGTCACGTCGCCGGTAACGCCCAGCCTCTTCCAGAGCTCCGAGGCGGAGGTCGGCATAACCGGGGCGATCAGGACGGCGACGATGCGCAGGCCTTCGGCAACACCGTACAGCACCGACTCGAGAGCCCACTTCCTCCCCGGATCCTGGGCCAGCTTCCACGGCTCGTTCTGCACGATGAAGCGGTTGAGGAGCCCGATGTAGTCCCACACGCGGGCGAGCCCGGTACTGAACTCCAGCTCCTCGAAGTCCTTCTGGAAGCCGTTCCAGGCGTCGCGCGCCGCCGTCTTGAGAGGCTCGTCCTCCCTGAACTTCGGATGCGAGGCCGGGACCTTGCCGCCGCAGTAGTCCTCGATCATTTTGAGGGTGCGGCTGATGAGGTTGCCCAGGTCGTTGGCCAGATCCGAGTTCACGCGATCGATGAACGCCTCGTCGGAGTAGGACGCGTCCTGGCCGAAGACCATCTCGCGCAGGAGGAAGTAACGCAGTGCGTCGACCCCGAACGCATCGACGAGCGGGACAGGGTCCACCACGCCCCCCTGGGACTTCGAGATCTTGGCCGCGTCCCGGAGCCACCAGCCGTGCGCGACCACCCGGCGCGGCAGCGGCTCCTCGGCCGACATCAGGAAGGCCGGCCAGTAGACCGCGTGGAATTTCAAGATATCTTTGCCGACCAGGTGGACGTCGGCCGGCCAGAAGCGCGAGTAGAGCTTGCGGTCCGATCCGTACCCAAGGGCCGTGACGTAGTTGCAGAGAGCCTCGAACCAGACGTACACCACGTGCTTCGGATCGACCGGGAAGGGCACTCCCCAGGAGACGCTGCTGCGACTGATCGACAGGTCCTTCAGCCCCGCCTCCACGAAGGAGACCACCTCGTTGCGCCGCGTGTCCGGGAAGACGAATCCGGGGTTGTCGCGGTAGTGGGCGAGGAGCGGGTCCCGGTATTTCGACAGGCGGAAGAAGTACGATTCCTCCTCGGTCCAGTCCACCTTGTGCCCCTGATCGGGACAGCGTCCGTCCACCACCTGGCTCTCGGGGTAGAACGCCTCGCACGACGTGCAGTACCAGCCCTTGTACGCATCCTTGTAGATGTCTCCCTTCGACCAGATCTTCTGGAACAGTCGCTCCACGCCGCGCCGGTGGCGGTCCTCCGTCGTGCGGATGAAATCGTCGTAGCTGATGCCGATCCTTGCCCACAAGGAGCGGAAACGCTCGACCACGTCGTCCGCGAGGGAGATCGGCTGGAGTCCCTTGGCCTGGGCGGCGCGCTGGATCTTCTGGCCGTGCTCGTCGGTGCCGGTCAG
>JBIOWS010000016.1:0-2451 GCA_044868745.1 Candidatus Polarisedimenticolia bacterium | reverse complement strand
GTCCGGCTTCGTCTGTCATTCCCGATGACCGTCTTTGGCATCGTGCTCCTGGCCTCGCCGGCGGGCGCGGAGGAGGCAAAGGTGAAGCGGACACCCAGCGAAGCATCTCCGGCGGACCTCAAGTTCACCCTCCTCCCGAGCCCGGCCTCGCCGCTCGTCGTCTTCCGAATCCAGTTCCGCGCGGGCGCCATCGACGACCCTGCGGGGAAGGAGGGACTGAACGCGCTGACCGCCATGACGATCGGCCAGGGGGGCACGAAGGAGCTGACCTACCGGCAAGTGACCGATCGCCTCTACCCGATGGCGGCCTCGATCGACGCGCAGCCGGATCGGGAGGTGACGACGTTCATCGGCACGGTCCATCGCGATTATCTGAAGCCGTTTTACGAGATCTTCACGCGCGTCCTGATCGAGCCGCGCTTCGACCCGAGCGATTTCGGACGCAATCGCGACCTGCTGCTGGCGGCGATCCAGACAAACCTGCGGAGCAACGACGACGAGAATCTGGGCAAGGAGGCGCTCCAGTGGCTGATGTACCAGGGGCATCCCTACGGCCACCCCGACATCGGGACGGTGCAGGGTTTGAAGGCAATCACGCTCGACGACGTCAAGGCGCATTACCGCAAGCTCTATACGCGGGGCTCCCTGGTGATCGGCATCGCGGGCGGCTACCCGATCGAGATGATCGAGTCTCTGAAGGAGGACTTCGCTGCGCTCCCTGCCGGGGGCGCGGAGCGGAAGGCTCTCCCGGCACCGCGGCCGATCGAGGGGATCGAGGTCCTGTTCGTCGAGAAGCCAGCGCCGGCGACGGCGATCTCGATCGGTTTCCCGATCTCCGTGACACGCGCCGACAAGGACTTCTACGCCCTCATGGTGGCGAACTCCTACCTCGGGGAACACCGCACCTTCAACGGCCGGCTGATGAACAAGATGCGCGGCGAGCGGGGGTTGAACTACGGGGACTACTCCTACATCGAGAACTTCCTGCAGGAAGGCGGCACGCCGCTCCCGTTGCCCAACATCCCGCGGCGTCAGCAGCACTTCAGCATCTGGATCCGGCCCGTGCCGCGACACAACGCAATGTTCGCCCTGCGCCAGGCGGTCCGCGAGTTGAAGCGGCTGCTGGACGACGGCCTGACCGCGGAGGAGTTCGAGCAGACGCGCAAGTACCTGCTGAACTTCTCCCGTCTCTGGACCCAGAGCCTCAGCCGGCGTCTCGGGTACCGGATGGACTCGGAGTTCTACGGGACGCCTTTCTTCATCGATAAGGTCCAGGAGGCACTGCCGCGCCTCAAGCTCCAGGACGTCAATGCCGCGCTCAAGCGTCACCTCAACGCCTCCAACCTCGTCGTGGCCATCGTGACCGAGGGGGCCGCCGAGATGAAGGAGACGCTGCTCTCCGGCAGGCCGACGGCGATCACCTACCAGACGCCGACCACCCTGGAGGCCCTCCTCAAAGAGGACAAGGAAATCGAGGCGATCCGGCTTCCGGTGAACCGGGAACGCGTCCGCATCGTCCCTGCTCAGGAGATGTTCGAGCGCTGAAGTGATTCAGGTCGCGCCGATCGCCTTCGTCTACCACGAGGCCTGCCTCGCGCACGACTGCGGCCCCGACCACCCCGAGCGGCCCGATCGGATCCGCGCCGTCCGGGATCACCTGGAACGCGCGGGCCTGCTGGCGTCCCTCATGGAGATCCGGCCCGACCCTTGTCCTCTCGAAAGCATCGCGCGCGTCCACCCGGTCCGCTACATCGAAGCGGTCCGGCAGGCCTGCCGTCGGGCACCTCTCCGTCTGGATCCGGATACCGTTGTCTCTCCCGGTTCCTGGGAAGCGGCCCTGCTGTCGGCCGGCGGGGCAGTCGAGGGATGCGCTGCCGTCGTCTCCGGCCGGTCGTCGGCTGCGTTCGTCTGCACCCGCCCGCCGGGACACCACGCCGAGGCCGACCGGGCGATGGGCTTTTGCCTGTTCAACAACGCTGCAGTCGCGACACGCTACCTCCAGGAGGCTTGGCGGGTCGCGAGGGTGTTCATCGTGGACTGGGATGTGCACCATGGCAACGGCACGCAGCACCTGTTCGAGGAAGACGACACGGTCTTCTACTTCAGCACGCACCAGTTTCCGTTCTACCCCGGGACGGGCAGCAGGGACGAGAAGGGGCGCGGCCCGGGGGCCGGGTTCACGATGAATGTCCCTCTCCCTGCCGGGTCGGGCGACCGGGAATATCTGCAAGTGTTCGGCGACGTCCTGCGTCCCGCGATCGACCGCTTCCGTCCCGAGATGATCCTCATCTCGGCCGGCTTCGACGCGCACCGGGCCGACCCACTGGCCGGTATGACCCTGACCGAAGCGGGATACGCGGGCATGACGCGCATCCTGAAGGAGGCGGCCGACCAGCATTGCGGCGGCCGCATCGTCTCCCTGCTGGAAGGGGGCTACGACCTGGCGGCCCT
>JBIOWS010000015.1:0-20525 GCA_044868745.1 Candidatus Polarisedimenticolia bacterium | reverse complement strand
GGCGACGAAATCGGCGGAGCCGCTGGTCGGCAGGATCTCCACGGCGAACGAACCGCCCGACCAGTGCGCCCTCGCCTGGTGGTAGCCGGTCCTTCCGGGGCGCTGCCGAACGGCGGTCCGCAAGATCCCGCGCAGCGGAGTGACGACAGGCTGGCCGACTCCCATCATCCGTCTAAGCGCCGGACGTGCAAACACCTGGAAGACGACGTAGCTGGACGCCGGGTTGCCGGGGCAGCCGAACACGACGGTGCCGCCTCTCCTGCCGAAGGTGAACGGCCTGCCCGGCTTGATTCTCACCTTCTCGAAGAGAATTTCGACTCCCAGGGTGCGAAGGACTCCCCCGACCAGATCGTAGAGGCCCATCGAGACTCCACCCGAGATCAGCAAGGCGTCGAATTCCAGGCCGCGGCTGATCGCTTTTCGCAGCGCGGGCTCGTCGTCCGGGGCGATTCCCAGGTCTTCCGTTTCGGCTCCCGTCCGGCTCGCCAGGGCCACAAGAAGAGGGCCGTTGCTGTTCCTGATCTGCCCGGGTCGTGGCGCGCGATCGGTGTCGACCAGCTCGTCCCCGGTCGCCAGCACCGCGACACGCGGACGCCCGCCCACCCGGGCGCTCGCCCGGCCGCAGGCCGCCAGGACGCCGACCTCCGCCGGACCCAGAAAATCCCCGGGTCGCAGGACGATCTCCCCGAGGCGCACGTCGTCCCCGCGGCGCGCCACGTTCTCTCCGGACCGCACGGTGCCCTTGGCCCGCACCGACCCTGCATCCTCCGGAAACGTCTCGGTCTCCTCCACGACGAGGACCGCGTCGGCCCCGGGAGGGATCGGGGCTCCGGTCATGATGCGTGATGCGGTTCCCGCCTCGAGCGGCCGCAGCCGGGCCGGATCGGTCCCGGCGGCGATCTCCTGCTTCACGCGCAGAGTTCTGGGCACCGATTCGAGATCGGCAGCGCTGACGGCGTATCCGTCCATGAGCGCCTTGTCGAAGGGCGGATAGTCCTGATCGGCCCGGACCTCCTCCTGCAGGATCCGACCCAGCGCCTTGCGGCTGGACACCTGCTCGCAGCGCAGGATCGGCGTCGCCTGCAGGACGATCGACAAGGCCTGATCGACGGTGAGAGCGTCGGCCATGCAGGCAGTATACCGCTCCGTCGGCCGGCGGATCGGTCGGGCCCTAGGCGGCGCGGATCACGCAGACGCGGGGGATGCCGGCGAGGTCGGGTCTCACGGCGGCGACCTCGAGGCCGCGAACGGCACCGTAGAGGGTCCGGATCCGTTCCTCCTGACCGAAGCCGAACTCGACGATCAGGTGTCCACTCCGTTTCAGGAAGGCCGGCGCCTCGAGGGCGAGACGGCGGTGGACGAAGAGCCCATCGGGCCCGCCGTCCAGGGCGAGTCGCGGCTCGTGCTCCCTGACCTCCGGGTCCAGTCGTGCAAAATCGGCTTCGCCGAGGTAGGGCGGGTTGCTCAGGATGAAATCCACGCGGCCCAGGAGACCGAGCCCGCGGAGCGGTGCCAGAAGATCCCCGGCGTGGAAGGAGATCCGGCCGGCCACGGCGTGATCGGAGGCGTTCGAGCGCGCCACTTCGAGCGCCGCTTCGGAGATATCGGTGGCGTGCACCGAGGCGCCCGGGACCTCCCGCGCCACGGCGACCGCCAAGCAGCCATTCCCCGTGCCGACGTCGACGAGGATCGGGTCGGGCCGGTCGTTCAGCGCCAGGCATGCTTCGACCAGGTGCTCGGTCTCGGGCCGGGGGATCAAGACCGCGGGGGTGACCCTCAGATCGAGAGACCAGAATTCCTGGCGTCCGGTCAGGTACTGCACCGGAACCCGGCCGGCGCGGCGGGTGATGAGATCCAGGTACCGCCTGGTCTCGGCCTGTCCCACGGCGTCTCCGGGCGAGGCACACAGTCGGGAGCGGTCGACGCCCAGGACATGAGCCAGGAGGAGATCGGCGTCCCGCGCCGCGGTGGCGATTCCCGACGACTCCAGGAGCCTCCTGCCCCGCTGCGCCAGCAAGGCCGCCGGCGACGCGGACGGCAGCGCCGTACATCCCGGATCGGTTGTTTCGTTCGGGGCCGTGCTGATCAGACGCGCACCTCTTCCTTGAGCAGCTCCGCCTGATGGTGGGCCAGGAGCGGCTCGACCAGGGGATCGAGGTCACCTTCCAGAAGATCGGGCAGGCGGTGGATGGTGACGTTGACGCGATGATCGGTCACGCGGTTCTGCGGAAAGTTGTAGGTGCGGATCTTTTCCGAACGCTCGCCCGTCCCGACCTGGCTCCGTCGATCCCGCGCGATGGCCTCCCGCTGCTTCTGAATCTCCAGGTCCAGGAGCCGGGAGCGCAGGACCTTCATCGCCCGGGCCTTGTTCTTGTGCTGCGAGCGCTCGTCCTGGCACTGCACGACCAGGCCGGTGGGAAGGTGCGTGATGCGGATGGCCGAATAGGTCGTGTTGACCCCCTGCCCGCCGGGACCGGTGGCGCAGAACGTGTCGATGCGCAGGTCCTTCTCGCTCACCTGCACCTGCACGTCGTCGGCCTCGGGCAGCACCGCCACGGTGGCGGTGGATGTGTGGATGCGGCCGGAGGCCTCCGTGGCCGGCACCCTCTGCACGCGGTGCACGCCGCTCTCATGCTTCAGGCGGCTGTAGACCTGGCGACCGGTGATCAGGGCGATGACCTCCTTGATCCCCCCCAGGCCGGAGTTGCTCATGGTCAGCACCTCGACCTGCCAGTTGCGTCGTTCCGCGTACCGCGTGTACATCCTGAAGAGCTCGGAGGCAAACAGGGATGCCTCGTCTCCCCCCGTGCCGGCGCGGATCTCGAGGATGACGTTCTTCTCGTCGTTCGGATCCTTCGGGAGCACGAGCGCCCGAAGCTCGGCGACCAGGGTGTCGCGGCGCCGCTCCAGCGACTGCAGCTCCTCGCGGGCCATGGCGCGCATCTCCTCGTCGCTCATCAGCGCCTGCGAGTCCTGCATTTGCCGCATCACGCTCTTGTACTCACGGTACTTGAGGATGGTCTTCTCGAGATCGGCGTACGATTTCGCGGTCTGGCGGTAGCGCTCCTGGTCGGACGTGAGCGTGGGATCGCTCATTGCGACCGAGAGCTGCTCGAATTTCTGCTCGAGGGTGGCGAGCCGGTCCAGTATGTCCACCGTGGCCTTCCTGCGCGAGAATTTACCACCGCGACGCGCGGCTTTCCAGACGTATTGTCGGGAGGAGGATCAGCGGGGCGGCCCGGCGGGGAGGCCTCCGGGAACGGTCCTGGCCCCGGCCGAGGACGGGGGCGTCAGGGACGGCGACTCCTTTCGGCCTCCACCTGGTCCGCGCCTTTCGAGGCGCCTTCCTCCGGAGCGGGAGGGGCAGCCGGCTTCGTCTTCGCTCGCGCCGCCTTGCCGGCGACCTTGGCGACCACGGCGGCGGCGGTGTTCTTGGGGACGACAGCCCTGTAGCGCTTTTCGAACCTCTCGACCCTGCCTGCCGAGTCGATGAGCTTCTGCTTGCCGGTGAAGAATGGGTGGCACTTGCTGCAGATCTCCAGGCGGAGATCCTCGCGAGTCGAGCGGGTCACGAACGTCTCCCCGCAGGCGCACGTGACGGTGACCTCGCGGTACGCCGGATGGATCCCGGTCTTCATGTTGACGACTCTCCTCGGGACCGCGGCGCCCGGACGGAGATCGCCTCCGGGACCACGTTCCCTGCGATGGAAGGGCGCATTATAGACGAGTCGGGCCCGCTGGGCAAAGCGGCGGGCGGCTCGGCGGAAGCCCTATCCCATGTTGCTCATCGAGGACAGGAACTCCTCGTTGTTCTTGCTCTTCTGCATCCTCTCGATGAGCAGCTCCATCGCCTCGACCGGCGACAAGGAGTTCAGGACCTTGCGCAGGACCCAGGAGCGATCCAGCTCCTTCTTGCTCAGGAGCAGCTCCTCCTTCCGCGTTCCGGAACGGGTGATTTCGATGGAGGGATAGATTCGTCGATCGGCGAGCTTGCGGTCCAGGTGGATCTCCATGTTGCCGGTTCCCTTGAACTCCTCGAATATCACGTCGTCCATGCGGCTGCCCGTTTCGATGAGCGCCGTGGCGATGATCGTCAGCGATCCCCCCTCCTCAACGTTTCGGGCCGCTCCGAAGAAGCGCTTCGGCCGCTGCAGGGCGTTGGCGTCGACGCCGCCCGACAGGACCTTGCCCGACGGCGGCACGATCGTGTTGTAGGCGCGCGCCAGGCGGGTGATGGAGTCGAGGAGGATGACCACGTCCTTCTTGTGCTCGACCAGCCTCTTGGCCTTCTCGATCACCATCTCGGCCACCTGAACGTGCCGAGTGGCCGGCTCGTCGAACGTCGAAGAGATGACCTCGCCGTTCACCGAGCGTTGCATGTCCGTCACCTCCTCCGGCCGTTCGTCGATGAGCAGCACGATGAGGATGATTTCCGGATGGTTCTGGGTGACGCTGTTGGCGATCGCCTGCAGGAGCATGGTCTTGCCGGTTCTCGGTGCGGCCACGATCAGACCGCGCTGTCCCTTGCCGATCGGGCACAGGATGTCCAGGACGCGCGATGACGCGTTCTCGCGGGTGGTCTCGAGCTTGATCCTGGCGTTCGGATAGAGCGGCGTGAGATTGTCGAAGAAGATCTTCTCCCGCGCCTGATCGGGATGCTCGAAGTTGACCGCCTCGACCTTGATCAGGGCGAAGTAGCGCTCGCCCTCCTTGGGCGGTCTGACCTGACCAGAAATCGTGTCTCCCGTGTGCAGATCGAATTTACGGATCTGCGAGGGCGAGACATAGATGTCATCCGGGCCCGGGAGATAGTTGTACTCGGGAGCCCTGAGGAACCCGAAGCCATCGGGCAGGGTCTCCAGAACTCCCTCGGCGAAGATCAGCCCGCTCTTCTCGGTCTGCGCCCGGAGGATTTCGAAGATCAGCTCCTGCTTGCGCAGCGCCGTGGCGTTCGGGACGTCGAGCGCCTTGGCGATGCCGGTGAGTTCGGCGATCGACTTCTCCTTGAGGCTGCGGATGTCCATCTTCTCGCCCGACAGCTCGGCGCGCGGAATGTCCTGCCGTTCCACCTCCTCTTCGAGGGCGGCGGCAGTCGTGGCGGGCGGGGATGCCGGCGGGTTGGCGTCCATCGGGGGGCGCCGGGGAGGCCGGGCGGCCTGGTCGCGGCCTGCCTGCCTGGGGGGTCTGGGGTCTCGCGGGGATTTCACTTCTCGTTCTGCCTTGTCTCCGTTCACAGCTTGGTCCTTCCTCTCCAGGGTCATCGTGTGGACGCGAGGCTGCGGGGCCCGAGGGCCCGGGGCATCGCGCGGTTGGTATCGGGAATCCCGCCGCCAGCGGACGGCAGGGCCGGTTGAGAGTTCGATCGTCGGGCGGCGCACACCTTGTCGATCACGCGCCACAGTTCGGGGAGGCCGTCGCCGGTCATGGACGACAGGGTGATCGGCCTCTCGTCGGGCGGCAGGTCGAGCCATCGGGCAACCCGGAACTGGGCGCGGGTCTTCTCGTTGCCCGAAAGCTTGTCCGCCTTCGTCAGTAACACCCGGTGCGGGATGGCTCGCGAGCGCAGCCATTCCAGAAGCTGCCGATCCAGTTCGGTCGGGTCGTGGCGCGCGTCGATCAGCTGGATGGCCAGGTCCGGTCGCCCCGGATCTTCGAGATAGGCCTCCACGAGGCCCTTCCACTGTCGCCGGACAGGGATCGGCACGCGCGCGTACCCATACCCTGGCAGGTCCACGAAGTAAAGCCGATCGTTCACGACGTAGAAGTTGATCGCGCGCGTCCGACCGGGTGCCTTGCTGGTGCGCGCCAACCCGTGCGCCCCGAGCAGCCGGTTGATCAAGGACGACTTCCCGACGTTCGACCGCCCCATGAAGGCGATCTCCGGGAACCGTTCGCGCGGGAAATCCCCCGGGCGCGTGGCGCTGACGTGAAAGCGGCAGACGGCGATTTTCATGGTCTGGGCCAAAAGGTTTCGGGTCCGGCCGGCGACGGGCCCCGCCCGCTCGATGCGGCCGGGACCTGGATGCTGGGGAACTTCCGCGGGGCGGCCCCGCGGCACTCACTTCAGCGTGTCAACACGCCACGTATGGATTAGGAAGGAGCAGACACCGAACGGTCAATGGGTCACTGAGCCGGGAATCCCCTTGTCGAGGTCCTTATTATACTCCTTGTCGACCTCGGTCGGAACCCCGCGCTCCAGGGCGATCTGGAGCACCTCGTCCATGGTGTCCACCAGGCGAAACTCCAGAAGCTTCTGGATATCCTCCGGGACGTCCGCGAGGTCCTTCTCGTTGTCGCGCGGCAGGATGATGGTCCGGATGCCGAGGCGATGGGCCGCGAGGACCTTCTCCTTGACGCCGCCGATCGGCAGCACCTTGCCGCGCAGGGTGATCTCGCCCGTCATCGCCACGTCACCGCGAGCGGGCGTCTTGGTCAGCAGAGACGCCAGAGCCGTCGCCATGGTGATGCCGGCGGAGGGCCCGTCCTTCGGGATCGCTCCCTCCGGCACGTGGATGTGGATGTCGAACTTCCGGTAGAAATCCTCATCGATCCCCAGCACCTGGCCCCGGGAGCGGATGTAGGACAGGGCGGCCTGGGCAGATTCCTGCATGACGTCTCCCAGCTTCCCGGTCAGCATGAGCTTGCCGCGTCCTTTCATCATGGTCGCTTCGGTCGTGAGGATCTCGCCGCCGGTCTCCGTCCATGCCAGACCGGTGGCGATGCCGATCTCGCTCTTCTTGTCGCTGGTGGCCGGGCGGAAGCGCGGCACGCCCAGGAACTCGGAGACCTGCTCCGTCTTCACCGTAAAGGTGTAGTCCTTCCCTTCCTTCACGACGCGGCGCGCCAGTTTCCGGCAGACGGACGCCAGCTCGCGCTCCAGGTTCCGCACGCCCGCCTCGCGCGTGTACTTCTCGATGACGTCCTGGATCGCCTCTTCCTCGAAAACGAACTTCTTGGGCTCCAGACCATGGTTCTTGAGCTGCTTCGGGACCAGGAAACGTTGCGCGATCTTGATCTTCTCGAAGAGCGTGTACCCCACGAGCCGCAGGACCTCCATGCGGTCCTTGAGGGCCGGGGGGATCGGATGCAGGATGTTCGCGGTGCAGATGAACATCACCTGGGACAGGTCGAACTCCGTGTCGATGTAATGGTCGAGGAAAGTGGAGTTCTGTTCGGCATCGAGAACCTCCAGGAGAGCGGACGACGGGTCGCCCCGGAAGTCCATGCTCATCTTGTCGACCTCGTCCAGCAGGAAGACCGGATTCTTCGTCCCGGCCTTTTTCATCATCTGGATGATCTGGCCGGGGAAGGCACCGATATAAGTCCTGCGGTGACCGCGGATCTCCGCCTCGTCCCGCACGCCGCCCAGAGACACTCTCACGAACTTCCGACCTGTCGCGCGCGCGATCGATTGCGCCAGGGAGGTCTTGCCGACACCGGGGGGTCCGACAAAGCAGAGGATGGACCCCTTCATGTTCCTGTTCCTCACCAGCCGGCGCACCGCCAGGAATTCCAGGATCCGCTCCTTGACCTTCTCCAGCCCGTAGTGGTCTTCGTTGAGCACCTTCTCTGCGTAGTCGAGGTCCCGGATCTCCTTGGTGCGCTTGTGCCACGGGACCGAGATGAGCCAGTCCAGGTAGTTGCGGGACACGGTGGCTTCGGCCGACACGGGCGGCATGACCTCCAGCCGCTTGAGCTCCTGCATCGCCTTCTCGTGGGCCTCCTTGGGCATATGGGCCGCCGTGATCTTTTCCTTCAGCTCCTCGATCTCGTTCAGCTTGTCGTCCTTCCGGCCCAGCTCCTGCTGGATCGCTTTCATCTTCTCGTTGAGGTAGTACTCCTTCTGGGCCTTCTCCATCTGTTTCTTGACACGCTGGTGGATGCGCCGATCCACCCGCAGCTTCTCGATCTCCGCGTCGAGGAGGTTGGCCAGGATCGACAGCCGCTCGGCAGGGTTGAAGGTCTCCAGCAGGTTCTGCTTCTCTTCGACCCCGACCTGGACGTGCGCGGCAATCGTGTCGGTCAAGCGTCCGGGCTCAGAGACCCGGATCGTCGAGATCATGGTCTCGTAGGGGAGGTTGGGCGACAGCTTGACGTACTTCTCGAACAGGGACACCACCCGGCCCATGTCGGTCTCGATCTCCGGGGTCAGCTCGACCTTGCTCTCGATCGGCTCGAGAAGCGCGACCAGGAAGTCGGCCTCGCTCCGAATCTCCAGGACCTTGCCGCGCGTCGATCCTTCGACGAGGAGCTTGATGTTGCCGTTCGGGAGCTTCAGGCTCTGCACGATGTTGGCGATCGTACCGATGAAGTTGATTTCGTCCGGCTTCGGATCGTCGATCTTCGCGTCCCGCTGGGTCGCGAGGAAGACTCGTTTGTCTCCCGCCAGGGCCTTCTCGACGGCCGTGAGGGACGACTTGCGCCCGACCACGAATGGGATCATCGTGTACGGGAAGACCACCACGTCCCTCAGTGGGACAAGCGGCAGCATCTCCACCTTCTCGGCTCGACGCTCATAGGCGTTCTGCATCGGATCGCTCAGCCTGCCTTCTCCATGAGGATGATCGGCGCCGTCTTGTTCTCGACGACTTCCTTGGTGATGACGCACTCCGTGATGTCGGACCGGGACGGCAGCTGATACATGAGATCCAGCATCAGATCCTCAAGGATGAGCCGCAGACCCCGGGCGCCGATCTTGCGCGCCATGGTCTGGTCGGCGATCGCCTCGAGGGCGTCCTTCGTAAACGTGAGCGTCACGTTCTCGTACTCGAAGATCTTCTGGTACTGCTTGATGAGGGCGTTGCGCGGCTCCGTCAGTATCTTGACCAGGGCGGTCTTGTCAAGCTCGCCGAGGATGCCGATCACCGGCAGGCGGCCGACGAACTCGGGGATCAAGCCATACTTGATGAGGTCGCCGGGCTGCACCTGTTCCAGGACCTCCTGGATGTTGCGTTGCGAGCGCTTCTTCACCTCGGCCTTGAAGCCCATCGACTTCTTGCCGGTGCGTTGTTCGATCAGGTTTTCAAGCCCGACGAAGGCCCCGCCGCAGATGAACAGGATATTGGTCGTGTCCATCGGGATGAAATCCTGGTGCGGGTGCTTGCGTCCCCCCTGCGGCGGAACGTTCGCCACGGTCCCCTCCAGGATCTTCAACAGGGCCTGCTGCACGCCCTCGCCCGATACATCCCGGGTGATCGACGGCGAGTCGCTCTTGCGGCTGATCTTGTCCACCTCGTCGATATAGATGATGCCCCGTTTGGCCTTTTCCAGATCGTTGCCGGCCGCCTGCAGCAGACGCAGGAGGATGTTCTCGACGTCCTCCCCGACGTAGCCGGCCTCGGTGAGCGTCGTCGCGTCCACGATCGCGAAGGGGACCGAAAGGAGCTTCGCCAGGGTCTGGGCGAGGAGGGTCTTGCCTGTGCCGGTCGGGCCGATCAGGAGAATGTTGCTCTTTTGGACTTCGACCTCGGAGCGGCGCTTGGAGAGCTCGTTGCGCTTGTAGTGGTTGTAGACCGCGACCGCCAGCTTCTTCTTCGCCTTTTCCTGTCCGATCACGTACTCGTCGAGGAATTCCCGGATCTCCACCGGCTTGGGCAGCTTGACCTTGGCCTTGGGCTCGTCCGGCTCGCGCTCCTCGGCGATGATGTCCAGGCAGATGTCAACGCATTCGTCGCAGATGTAGACCGTCGGCCCGGCGATCAGCTTCTTGACGTCGCGCTGGTCCTTGTTGCAGAAGCTGCACCTCAACGACTCGCCATCACCCCGTTTGCCAGCCATGGCCGATCTCCTGGGAGCCCTGAAAATATCGCTGTCGTCACCTGTGACTATTCACGGCGCGAAATGACCTGATCGATGACGCCATATTCCTTCGCGCTCGCGGCCGTCATAATGAAATCCCTGTCGGTGTCCCGTTGAATCCGTTCAAGCGATTGCCCCGAATGGACCTGGAGAATGTCGTTGAGTCTCTGGCGGATCCTGAGGATTTCCTTGGCGTGGATGTCGACATCCGTCGCTTGTCCGGAAAAATCCCCCATCGGCTGGTGCAGAATGATGCGAGAATTGGGGAGTGCGAAGCGCTTCTTTGCGCTTCCCGCGGCGAGCAGCACAGCCGCCATACTGGCCGCCTGTCCGATGCAGATTGTGGACACATCCGGGCGAATGAATTGCATCGTGTCGTAGATGGCAAGGCCGGCCGTGACCGACCCGCCGGGGCTGTTGATGTAGACCGAAATATCTTTCTCGGGATCCTCGGCCTCCAGGTACAGCATCTGCGCGATGACGAGATTGCTGAGGGTATCGTCAATCCCGCTTCCTATAAAGATGATGTTGTCTTTCAGGAGCCGGGAGTAAATGTCGTATGCGCGCTCCCCCCGGTTGGTCTGCTCGACGACCATCGGTACGAGTGGCATGGAGATTTACTTCCCCTCGTGCGTAATATTAGCACTACCGAGAAGAAAGTCAAGCGTCCTTTCCTTGACGATCTGCCTTCTAATCCCTGTCAGTCGCGCATTTGCGACCAGTTGCTCCTTCAAAGTCGCCGGGCTGATGTTGCGCCGCCGAGCCTCCTCACGCAACCAAATATTGACATCGTCATCCGACGCCTCGATCCTCTCCTGGTCCGCAATCGACTCCAGAATCAGCATCGCCCGCACCGTTTTCGCAGCCGAAGGAACGAGCTTCTCCCTCTCCTGCCGCCAATCCACCGGCAGCTTCGCCGGATCCATCCCCTGGGCGATCATGTCCCTGACGATCCCCTCCAGCCGGACATCGATCTGGGCCTGCACGAGGCTGTCGGGGACATCGAAGGGATGCCTGTCGACGAGTTCGGACAGGAGTCTGTCCTTCGCCTCGGCCTGTTCCGCGGCGCGGGCGTGCTGCTCGATCTCCCTCCGGACCTTGGACCGCAGCTCTTCCAGATTCTGGAAGTTCCCCAGTTCTTTCGCAAGCTCGTCATCAATCGGCGGCACGACCTTCCGTTTGATTTCCTTCGCGAAGAGTGTGTATGCGACCGTGCAGCCGCGCAGCGATTCGGCGCGGTCGTCATCCGGATAGGCGGTCTCGAACGACCTCGACTCGCCGGTCTGCATCCCCAGGATCGCCGCATTGAAATCCGGATGATTCGTCTCCGCACCGGCCTCCAGGAACAACGGCTCGTCGGACAGGTTCTTGCCCTTCCCCTTCAAGAACCGACAGGAGAGCGTGCCGACGACGAAGTCTCCCTTCTGCACGGGGCGTCCCGCGACCGCTTCGAGCTTCGCCGCACGCTCGGCGAGGTCTCGGATCGACGCCTCGATCATTTCCTCCGTCACCTCGCGCTTGCGCACAGAGACCGGCATCCCGTGGTAGTCTGCGACCGACACGACGGGGCGCACCTCGAAGACCGCCCGGAACGTCAGAGGACTCCCCGACTCGTAGTGCACCTCTTCGAGCACGGGATCGTGCACGGGATGGAGCTTCTTCTCCTCCAGGGCGCGGCGCGCATACTCCTGCACCATCCTGTCGATCACCTCGCCGCGCACTTCCCTGCCGAAGCGCCGGCGGACGATCTCCATCGGGACCTTTCCCTGCCGGAAGCCCGGGATCTTGGCGCGGCGGCTCCTGTCGCGCAGCGAGCGCTCGAACTCCTCGGAGACGCGCTCGCCGGGGACTTCGATTTGGAGTCCACGTCTGCAGTTGTCCAGCTCGTTGACGACGACCTTCATCGGCACCGACTCTCCCGACCCGGATTGACTTCAGGATCGATCGTACGGATTCCCCCTCACGGGCAGCACCCTTCTTTTGGTGGGAGTCAGTTCCGGGTTGGAACCAGCCGGGCAGCCCGCTCACCTCTTGCCACGGCTCGCGGGCGCATCATAACAGGACGCCTTCGCCCTTTCAAGAGGCCCCACCACCGACACACCCCAGCCCCACTGAATCTACCGGGACTTCTTCGCCGAGACAATGTGAAAATCTGCAGCGGACAAATATTTGGACGCGAACGATCCCTCCGGAAGGAGCGGCGATCGCCGGATGGGGGACGTTTGACACCTGTCGGACCCGGGCGCTATCGTTCTTGCGGGAGGACCTCATGGCCCGCATCAGCCGACTGGCCCCGGAGCGGGTCGAGCCTCGGATCCGGGAGCTGTTCGAGGAGTTTCTTCGCGAGCGCGGCAACATTCCGAACATGTTCCGGACGGTGGCGCACCGCCCCGACATCCTGACGACCATGGTGGCCCATTTCAGGGCGGTAATGGGCACCGGCAGCGTGCCCACGGCGCTCAAGGAGGTGCTGGCGGTCAGGGTGTCGCACCTGAACGCGTGCGACTACTGACTCGCGTCACATACTGCTTTGGCAAAGCAGTCGGGAGTCAGCGACCAAGCGATCGAAGGCCTCCGCGACCCGGACCACTTCCCCTTTCCGCCCGAGCAGAAGGTCGCGCTCCTCTTCGCCGACGCCATGACGCGCGGATCGGGGCCGGTCCCGGATGACCTCTTCCTGGATCTGCGACGGCACTTCACCGAACCGCAGGTCATCGAGATCACCGCGGTCATCGGTCTTTTCAACTATTTCAATCGCTTCAACAACGCCCTGCAGACGGACATCACCCTGACCGAGCCGCACGCCGAGGTCCGGCGCAAGAGGGAAGGTCGACGGCGGCCCCGAGGTCGAGAGTGAGCCGGAGGCCCGGCGGAGAGGCGGCTGGTGCGAAAGGAGGGATTCGAACCCTCACGGGTTGCCCCACCGGATCCTAAGTCCGGCGCGTCTGCCGGTTCCGCCACTTTCGCGCCGCCCGTCACGTCAGCCTAGCATAGCCGAGTGGATGCCCGGAGGGTCTAAGATCGAAGCGTGGAAGCGCCTCGAAGCTGGCAGGTCTGGATCGACACCGGGGGTACGTTCACCGACGGGGTGGGAATCGATCCGGAAGGGCGGCTCCAGCGCGTCAAGATCCTCAGTACGTCCGCCCTGCGCGGGACGGTCGCGCGCCATGCAGGACCCGCCCGCATTCAGATCGGGCAGACCTGGAACCTGCCGCCCGATTTCATCTGCGGGTTCCGGTTTCGGCTCCTCGGTCGGCCACACCCGGAACTCACCGTCCGACGGTACGACCCGGCCGCGTCGCTTCTCGATCTCTCGGACCCGCTCCCGGAGCCGACAGAACCGGGGACACCGTTCGAGGTGATCTCGGTCGAGGAGGCTCCCGTCCTCGCCGCGCGCCTGCTGACCCGCACGCCACCCGGGCGCCCTCTCCCCGCCATGGCGATGCGCCTCGCGACGACCCTGGGGACGAACGCACTCCTGGAACGCCGCGGCGTTCGCGTGGCGCTGTTCATCACCCGCGGGTTCGGGGACCTGTTGCGCATCGGCACGCAGCAGCGCCCCGACCTCTTCGCCCTCGAGATCCGCAGGCCCGACGCGCTCTACGAGGCGGCGGTCGAGGTGCCCGAGCGGATGGCCGCGGACGGGACCGTGCTCGAGCCGCTCGACGTCGTCCAGGCCGAAAGCGAGGCGGCGCGCCTGGTGAGGACGGGCGTGCAGGCCGCCGCCGTGGCACTGCTCCACAGCTACCGCAACCCCCGGCACGAGGAGATCCTGAAAGAGATCCTGCTGCGCAGCGGGCTCCGCCAGGTCTCCTGCTCCTCGGAGGTCGCGCCGTTCATCAAAATCCTGCCCAGGGCGGAGACCGCCGTGGTGGACGCGTACCTGGCCCCCATCCTGCGCGACTACCTGGACGGCGTGCGATCCCGCTTCGCGAGCGGCCGGCTTCACGTGATGACCAGCGCGGGCGGGCTGATGTCGCCCGAAGCGATCAGACCCAAGGACTGCCTGCTGAGCGGCCCCGCCGGCGGCGTCGTGGGGGCCGCGGCGGCCGGAAAACGCTCCGGGTACGACAAGGTCATCGTCTTCGACATGGGAGGGACGAGCACCGACGTGGCGCGCTTCGATGGGGACTACGAATATGCCTTCGAGCAGCAGGTGGGCGAGGCCCACCTGGTGGCTCCGGCCCTCGCGATCGAAAGCGTGGCGGCGGGCGGCGGATCGCTCTGCTGGTTCGACGGCGACCGTCTGCGGGTCGGGCCGCAGAGCGCCGGCGCCAACCCCGGTCCCGCCTGCTACGGGGCCGGTGGTCCGTTGACCTTGACGGACGTGAACCTGTTGCTGGGGCGACTGGAAGCGGAGCGTTTCGAGATCCCGATCAGGACGGAGGCCGCTGCCGCCCGGCTCGAGGAGTTGCGCACATCGATGAGAAAGAGGACGGGCGAGAGCGCCGATCGGGAGGCTCTGCTCTCGGGGTTCCTCGAGATCGCCGACGAGCGGATGGCCGATGCCATCCGCTGCGTCTCATTGCGCCGGGGGTACGACCCCGCAGCGTATGCGCTGGTGGCCTTTGGAGGAGCGGGGGGACAGCACGCCTGCGGCGTCGCCAGGTGTCTCGGCATCCCGACGATCCTGGTGCCTCGGGACGCAGGGCTGCTGAGCGCGCTCGGGCTGGGCCACGCGGTGATCGAGCGCTTCGCCGAGAGGCAGCTCCTGCGGCCGCTCGAGGACCTCGAGAAAGATGAAATCGTCGAACGGACGGTCCGGGACCTGGCCCGGCAGGCCTCGGAGGCGGTGCGGGCCGAGGTGGTCCCGGCCGACAGTATCGTCATCCGCCGGCGGGTCGCCCAGCTGAGGTTCGCGGGACAGGACTCGACCGTCGAGGTGGCCTGCGATGGACAGGTGCCGCTCAGGAGGGCCTTCGAAGAGCGCTACACGGAGCTGTTCGGACACCGCCCCGAGGGGCGATCGGTCGAGCTGGAATCGCTCCGGGTGGTGGCCTCGTCGATCGTCCCGCCGCCGGCCGAGAAGACGGCAGGGGTGCAGCCGTTCGAGGTGGAGGCGCAGCGGACGCGGCGTACCTTCCTCGGCGGGGCTTGGAGGGATCTGACCGTCTTCGAGCGGGAACGCCTGGGGCCGGGATCGCGCTTCGAGGGCCCCGCTCTGATCTTCGAGCGGCACGGTGCGACCGTCGTGGATGCGGGCTGGCGCGTGCAGGCGGACGGGACCGGTGCCCTGGTCCTGCAGCGCGCCGGGCGGTCGCACGGCGAGGCTCCGCAGGCCCGGCCCGAGGCCGTCCGCCTGGAGCTGTTCTCGAACCGGCTGCGGACAATCGCGACCGAGATGGGGGAGCGGCTTCGACGCACGGCGATCTCGACGAACGTCAAGGAGAGGCTCGACTTCTCCTGCGCCATCCTCGACCCGCAGGCCGACCTGGTCGTGAACGCGCCCCACATCCCGGTTCATCTCGGCTCCCTCGGCCTCTGCGTGCGTCTCCTGCGCGAGGCCGTGCCCCTGGAGCCGGGCGATGTCATCGCGACCAACCACCCGGCCTACGGCGGTTCCCACCTCCCCGACGTGACGGTCGTCACCCCCGTCTTCTCGGACGGCTCCGCCATGGAGCCAGCCACCGCTCCCACGCTGCTCGGGTACGTCGCCAGTCGTGCCCACCATGCGGAGATCGGGGGGACGAGGCCGGGATCGATGCCGCCCGCGGCCAGGACCCTCGTCGAGGAGGGGGTGGTGATCGATCCGATCTACCTGGTCAGACGGGGGGAGGCGCGCTGGCAGGAGGTGCGGCGCCTGCTGGAGGAGGCCCCCTTCCCCACGCGCGCGCTCGAGGACAACCTTGCCGACCTGCGCGCCGCGGTGGCCGCCAACCACGCCGGTGCCGTGGCCCTGCGGGCCATGGCGCTAGAGCACGGCGCGGAGGCGACGCGACGCTCCATGGAGGCGCTCAAAGGGATCAGCGAGCGCCGCATCCGCGCAGCCCTCGACGCCGTCCCGGACGGTACGTACGAGGCGGTCGAGAGCCTCGACGACGGCTCGCCCCTGCGCGCGACGATCCGCGTGGAGGGGGACCGGGCGAGCATCGATTTCAGCGGCTCCTCGGCGGTGCATCCCGGAAATCTCAATGCCACGCCGGCCATCGTCCGGAGCGTCGTCATGTACGTCCTCCGGCTTCACCTGCGCGAGCCGCTCCCCCTCAACGACGGACTGCTGCGCCCCGTGACGATCCGGATCCCGGCGGGGATCCTGGACCCCGGGTTTCCCCGGGACCCCCGGCGGTGCCCGGCGATCGTGGGCGGCAACGTGGAGACCAGCCAGCGCCTCGTCGATACCCTCCTGAAAGCGCTGGGGCTCGCCGCCTGCAGCCAGGGGACGATGAACAACGTGCTGTTCGGCAACGAGCGGTTCGGTTACTACGAGACGCTCTGCGGAGGATGCGGCGCCGGCCCCGGCTTTCACGGTGCCAGCGCCGTCCACAGCCACATGACCAACACCAGGATCACCGACCCCGAGATCATCGAGCACCGCTACCCCGTGCGGGTGAATCGCTTCGCCGTCCGGGCCGGCTCGGGCGGCCAGGGGAAGTTCCGCGGCGGCGATGGGGTGGTGCGCGAGTATACCTTCCTCGCTCCTCTCTCCCTGTCGATCCTCAGCCAGCACCGGACGGTCCGCCCGTACGGCCTGGCGGGGGGCGCACCCGGGGAGCCGGGAGCACAACGTGTGGTCCGGTCCACGGGGGAGATCGAGATCCTCGGCCCCGTCGACTCGTGCGAGGTCGGTCCGGGAGACCGACTCGTCATCGAGACACCGGGCGGTGGCGGCTACGGCAGTCCGGGAGGCGAGGAGTGAAGCGCCGGCACCCCCGTTCGCATCACCCTGCGGGGGTGGCGGGACACAGGCGCCTGAGGGCGGCCCCCAGAGTCTCCAGGTCGAACGGCTTGCCGACGACAGAGCTCCCCGAAGCGGCCACGAACTCCGCCAGGTGCGGGCTGGCCGTGTCGCTCGAGAGGAAAATGACGCGCTGGGCGAGGGAGGGCTTCTCGGCCCGCAGCGCTTCGAGCAGCGCGCGGCCGCCCAGGTGCGGCATGGCGAAATCGGCGATCAGCGCGTCGTAGTTTTCCTTGCGAATCTTCGCGAGCGCCCCCTCGCCGCTGTCGGCCGTGTCCACCCTGTAGCCCATGCGCCGGAGCCCTTCCACCAGCACGTCCTGCACGTGGAGCTCGCTGTCGGCGACCAGGACCCGCGGTTCGCGCGGCCCCGCGCTCGCCTCGGCCGCTGACGCGCCCGGCCCTGCGGCGGCGGCCCTGGCGCCGTCCTCCGTCGGCCCCGGCCCCGGCCGGGCCTCGCTGCCGGAAGCCGCCGGGGTCCACTGGGAAGCAGCTGGAAGCTCGATGGTGAAGCTCGCGCCCCTGCCCGGCTCTCCCGACACACGGATCACCCCGCCGTGATCGCGCACGATGGCAAAGCAGACCGAGAGACCGAGCCCGGTCCCCTTGCCGACCTCCTTGGTGGTGAAGAAGGGATCGAAGACGCGGCGCGCGTTCGCCGGCGCGATGCCCGGGCCGTCGTCCGCCAGCGTGACGACCACCCGCCCGTCCTTCTCCTCGGTGCGGATGGAGAGGGTCCCCCTGCCGCGTTGCTCGAACATCGCCTGTTCGGCATTGGTGATCATGTTGGTGAAGACGACCTGGAGCTGATGGAAGTCTCCCATGATGAAAGGGAGCTTGGGGTCGAGATCCGCCTTGACCTCGATGTGGCACACCTTCAGGTCGTACCCCTTGCGCTCGAGCGTCTTCAGGATCACGCCGTTGACTCCGAGCGGTTGCTTCTCCGGCTTCTCGCGCCGGGCGAACTTCAGGAGATTGCTGACGATCTTGGCGGCGCGGTCCGCCTCCCTGAAGATGACCTCGAGTCCCTTCTGCACCTTCGGGTCTTCGTTGCCCTGCCGCAGGAGCTGCGCGTACCCCAGCACGCCGCACAGCGGATTGTTCAGCTCGTGGGCCACTCCCGACAGGAGGTTGCCGAGGGCGGTCATCTTCTCGTTCTGGATCAACTCCTCCTGCGTATCGCTCAGCTGCTGCAGTCTTGCCTGCAGCTCCTTATGGAGCCGCGCGTTGCCCAGGGCCAGGGCGACGAGGGAGGCGAGGATCATGGCGTTGCGGCGGTCGCGCTCCGAGTACTTCTCGGGGATGCGCACCCGATTGATGTTCAGCACGCCGAGGAGCTGGCCACGCATCATGAGCGGGCAGACGATCGAGGCGTTGATCGGGCGATGCGACTGCACCCCGGCGAAGCGATCATCGGAGGCGACGTCGTCGTTGATCACCACCGGCTCGGGCTGCAGGGCGACCCGCCCCGCGATCCGCTCCCCCATCGCCAGGTGCGTCCCGGCCAGAATCTCCTGCTGCAGGGACGTGGAGACTGCGATCGACAGCTCGCGGTTCTCGTCGAGCAGCATCAGCGAGGCATCGTCGGCCCGCAGGACCTGGATCGCCGACTGCACCACGCGACCGTACAGCTCATCGGGATCGAGGGTCGAGAAGATCGTGCGGCTCAGCTCGAACAGACCCAGGCGCTCCAGGAGATCGCGCCGTTCCAGGGCCTTGCCGACCGAGAACAGGAGGTCATCGACGTCCACCGGCTTCTGCAGGAAATCGAAGGCCCCCTTGCGGAGGCTCTTGATGGCGCTGTCCATCGTGCCGTGGGCGGTGATCATGATGAATTCCACGTCGGGGTTGATCGCTTTGATCTGCTCGACCGTCTCGAGGCCGTCGATCCCCGGCATCCTGAGGTCGCAGAGGGCGATGTCGAAGCGGGCCTGGCGGACCTTCTGCACCGCCTCGTGGCCGTCCTTCGCCATGGTCACGGTGTAGCCGCGGCTGGCGAGCGCCTGAGACAGAAACTCTCTCATCGAGGGCTCGTCGTCGATGACCAGGACGCTGGCACCCGCCGTCCCGACCTCCTTCTGGAGGACCGTGGTCAAGCGCCGTCCCTCAAGGTTTGGCCAGGGAGGTCTTCGGGATCAGCTTCCTGGCGGCGTCCGCCTCGGGCGTGCCGGGCCATTTCTGCACGATCTCCGCCAGGATCGGCTGCGCTTCCCCCTCCCGTCCCGCCTTCACCAGCACCTCGGCGAGGTGCACCCTGAACAGCGGGTCGTTCGGACTCTCGCGAGCGCCGCGGGCGTAGTAGCGGGCGGCGATCTCCATCTCCCCGTGGTGCTGCATGATGGTCCCGAGCCCGAGGAGGGCCGGTGGGTATCCCGCGGAGGCATGCAGGGCCGCATGGTACAGGGCGATCGCCCTCGGCATATTGCTCCGGGAGTCCTGGTACATCCTGGCGAGCGCGACCGCCACCTCGGGATTCATCGGCTGCATCTCATGGATCTTCTCCTCGATCGCGATGGCGCTGTCCCACTGGCGGCGCGCCGCCAGATGGACGGCGACCGCGTGACAGGCAACCGGATCGGAGGCGCGCAGGCAGGCGGAACAGCTCTCCGGATTCGGAGCCGTCCGCACAAGCGCCGCCTGAGCGTCGATCGCCAACAGAGCGACCACGAAGAGCGGGGCCGCGAATCGAATCACCTTCTCTGTCTGTCTCACAGCATCCTCCGGAGGGGGTCGGGCCGCGCCGACGCCCGGGGTTACGTCACCCGCCGCGTCTCACAGGAGACTGGCACAAAAATAAGATAGGCACCGGGGGCCGGGGCGCAAGCGATTACAATTTCGTGCCGGTCGCAGCCGATTTCGGGAGGTGGGACAGATGAAAATACTCCATAGCACCGCCGGGTTCCGTCTGGGCCTCGTGATTCTTCTACTGGGGGGCCTCGTGCTCCTGGCAAGCACGCCCGCCGCCGAGGCCGCCCCTCCCGGTACGGCGGCAGCGCCCCGGGCAGGCGCCGGGCGATCCCCGGGGCTTCCCTCGGCGCGTCCGCAGGCGGACCTGGTCCTCCGCGGCGGGGCGGTCTACACCGTGGATGCCGTGCGCTCCTGGGCCGAGTCGGTCGCGATCCGGGGCGAAACGATCATCTACGTCGGCCCGGACAGCGGTGTGGGACCGTACATCGGTCCCAGGACCAAAGTGATCGACCTCGGCGGCCGGATGGTCCTGCCCGCGTTCCAGGACTCCCACATCCATCCGGTCAGCGGCGGCATCAGCCAGCTTCTCTGCGCGCTGTACGATTTCGAGACCAAGGAGGAATACCTGGGGGCGGTCTCCGCCTACGCCGCCAAGCACAAGGATCTCCCGTGGATCCGCGGGGACGGCTGGGCCCTCTCCGCCTTCGCCCCGACCGGCATTCCGGACGGCCGGCTCCTGGACAAGGTGGTGCCGGACCGCCCCGTCTATCTGGAGTCGAGCGACGGCCACTCCGCCTGGGTCAACTCGAAGGCGCTGCAGACCGCCGGGATCACAAAGGAGACTCCCGATCCTCCCGGGGGGCGGATCGATCGCGATGCCGCATCCGGAGAGCCGGTCGGGTCCCTGCAGGACAGCGCCATGGTTCTGGTCTCCAGGCACGCGCCCCCCTACACCCCCGAGGAACGCTTCGAGGGGCTGCGCTATGCCGTCAAGATGCTCAACGGCTACGGCATCACCTCGATCCAGGACGCCAGCGTGAAGGTCACCGGTGACGACGGCTACCGCTCGCTCGAGACCTACAGGACCCTGGATGACAGCGGCGGGCTGACGCTGCGGGTTCGTGCCTCACTCTGGTGGGAAAAAG
>JBIOWS010000014.1:0-5181 GCA_044868745.1 Candidatus Polarisedimenticolia bacterium | reverse complement strand
CATGGATCCTCGATCGCTACCGGCTCGTGTCCCTGCCGGTGGACGTCTATTTCATCCCCTACGTGCCGTTCCACGTCAGGCCTCTCGATGTCCTGCTGGTCGCCCTCCTGACGGTTGGCGTTTCGTTTCTGGCGACTCTCTACCCCTCCTGGCGGGCGTCCCGGCTCGACCCGTCGGAGGCCCTGCGCTACGAGTGAGCCTTGGGCGAGACCCTCCTGCGCTGCGTCGGTCTCCAGAAGTCGTTCGGGCCCCCCGAGCGCCGCGTCGAGGTCCTGCGTGGACTCGAGCTGACGGTGCCGCGCGGAGAGATGGTGGCGGTGCTCGGGGAATCAGGTGCCGGGAAGACGACGCTCCTCCATCTGGTCGGCGCGATTGACCGTCCCGATGCGGGGGCGATCCTGTTCAGAGACCGGGACATCGCGGGCTTGAAAGAGGCGGAGCGGGCGGCCTACCGCAACCGGGACCTCGGCTTCGTGTTCCAGTTCCATCACCTGCTTCCGGAGTTCAGCGCCATCGAGAACGCTTCGATGCCGTTGCTCATTCGCGGCGAGGACCGCGGGAGGGCGAGGGCCCGCGCGGCCGCCATACTCGAAGACCTCGGGCTCCGCGAGTGCGCCGAAAGGCGCCCGACCGAGCTCTCCGGGGGCGAGCAGCAGCGCGTGGCGATCGCCAGGGCGGTCGTCGGAGGGCCGACTCTGCTCCTGGCGGACGAGCCGACCGGGAACCTGGACGAGAGGAACGCCGCGACGGTCTTCGGTCTCCTCTTGGATCTCCACCGGCGACGCGGCATGACGACTATCCTGGTCACCCACAGCGCACGTCTGGCCGCGAAATGCAGCCGTGTCCTGAGGATAGAGCACGGTTTCTTGACGGATCCCGCGGGCAGCCATTACAATGTTCCGGCCGGAACCACTCGGGTGCCCCACTGAGCCCAATGGAACGCGAGCAGGCATGACGGTCGTCGGCCCGGACTCCTATGTTTGAGAAATATACGGAGAAGGCCAAGAAGGTCCTGTTTCTCGCGCGCTACGAGGCCAGCCAGATGGGGAGCAAGGTGATCGGCTCGGAGCACCTGCTCCTCGGACTGATCAAGGAAGGGGACGAGCTGGTCCGGGATCTCTTCAGCCGCTCCGGCGTCAACCTCGAGCTTCTGCGCGCCGAGCTCGAGGCGCGCGGCCCGAGCGGCGAAAAGCAGGCCGCACCGATCGAAATCCCGTTCAGCGAGGAAACCAAGAAGATTCTGGCCTGCGCCGAGGAGGAGGCGGAGCGGCTGCTGCACCCCTACGTCAGCGACGAGCACATCCTGCTCGGTCTCCTGCGGGTCGAGGACTGTGCTGCGGGCCGCATCCTCGCCGAGAAGGGGATGAGACTGTACGCGCTACGGGAGGACACCGTCGCCGTCTGGAAGCAGCGGGCGCTTCCGAAGAAAATCAAGGAAACCCCCTTCCTGAACGAGTTCTCACGCGACCTCTCGGAGATGGCCGCACGCCAGGTGTTCGACCCGCTGATCGGCAGGGAGACCGAGCTGCAGAGGATGATCCAGGTGCTGTCGCGGCGGCGCAAGAATAGCATCGTCCTGCTCGGGGAGCCCGGCGTCGGGAAAACCGCCCTCGTCGAGGGGCTCGCACAGCGGATCGCCGAGGGGAGCGTGCCGGTCTCCCTGTCGCGCAAGCGCATCCTCGCCCTCGACCTGTGCCTCATCGTCGCGGGGACGAAGTACCGCGGACAGTTCGAGGAACGCCTGAAGGGGATCATCTCGGAGATCGTCGGGAACGAGGACATCATCATCTTCATCGACGAAATCCATTCCCTGATCGGCGCCGGTTCGGCGGAGGGCTCGCTCGACGCGGCCAGTATCATCAAACCGGCGCTGTCGCGGGGAGAAGTGCAGTGCATCGGCGCCACCACGCCGAAGGATTACCACCGGTACATCGAGAAGGACCGCGCCCTGGTGCGCCGCTTCCAGCCGATCCGGCTGCATCCCCCCACGGAGGAGGAGACCGTCGAGATTCTCGAGGGGGTGAAGGAGCGCTACGAGAAGTTCCACCAAGTGCGCTACACCGACGTCGGCCTGCGCAGCGCCGTGACCATGTCCAACCGGTACATCACCGATCGATTCCTTCCGGACAAGGCGATCGACGTCATCGACGAAGCCGGAGCGCGCGTGAAGCTGCGGCGCAGGATGAATTACCGCGAGATCCGCGACTTGGAGAAGGACATCGAGCGCGCCGTCAGCAGCATGAAGAATTATCTTTTCCGCAAGGACTTCGAGAAGGCGGTCCGGCAGCACGACGAGGAAATCGCACTGCGCAAGAAGTACGACGAATTCAAGCTTCGAGAGGAGGAAGAGCGCAGCGCCGTGCTGGAGGTGACTCAGGAGGACATCGAAGAGGTCATCTCGAAATGGACCGGCATCCCGCTGTCCTCGGTCAAGAAGGAGGAAGCGGAGCGTCTCCTCAGGATGGAGGAGTTCCTGCACAAGCGGATCGTCGGCCAGGACGAGGCAATTTCGGCGCTGTCCCGCGCCACCCGCCGGTCACGGGCCGGCCTGAAGAACCCCCTCCGCCCGGTCGGGTCGTTCATCTTCCTGGGGCCCACCGGCGTCGGGAAGACGGAGGTCGCCAAGGGGCTGGCCGAGTTTCTGTTCGGCAACGAAAAGGCCCTCATCCGCTTCGACATGTCGGAGTACATGGAGAAGCACGCCATCGCCAAGATGATCGGCTCTCCCCCCGGCTACGTGGGCTACGAGGAAGGGGGGCAGCTGACCGAGCGCGTCAAGCGGATGCCCTACAGCGTTGTGCTCCTGGACGAGATCGAGAAGGCCCACCCAGACGTGCTGAACGTCCTGCTCCAGGTCCTCGAGGATGGCCACATCACCGACGCGTTCGGGGACTCCATCGATTTCAAAAACGGCCTCATCGTCATGACCTCCAACATCGGCTCCAGCCTCATCCAGAATTCGCGCACCATGGGGTTCCGCACGGCGGACGACCGCAAGGCTGACTACCAGCGGCGCCGCGAGGTGGTCCTGAAGGAAGTGAAATCCGTATTGCATCCGGAGTTCATAAACAGGGTGGACGAAATCATCGTGTTCGACGCCTTGTCGGATGATGACCTGCTGGCGATCGCCCGCCTCATGATCAGCCAGCTGAACGCCAGCCTGGCCGAGAAGGGGATCCGGCTCAGCCTCACCGACGAGGCATATCGCTGGCTGATCGACCGCACCTGCGGCGATCGTTCCTACGGCGCGCGCCCGCTCCGCCGTGCCATCCAGAAGAATATTGAGGATGCCCTGTCGGAGAACCTCATCCTCGGCAAGCTGCCGGAGAACGGGGAGATCGAGATCTTCGTCGACCAGGAGAGGCTGGCGTTCCGGGAACCGATCGAGATCGCCCGCTGACCCGCGCTCCCGCCACATGCCGATCGTCCCATCCGGCCGGTCGCCCCGTTTGACGGGGGGCCGTCCGCCTCGTCCGTCGAGAGGCACCCTCACCCCCTGCGCCGCCCTTCTCCTGCTGGCCCTCCTGGGATACGTCCCGAGGTCCGCATCGGCCGCTGATCAGGACGTCGCGCCGCCGCCGGCCCGCGCGCCCGGCGAGACGGGTGCGGTCGCGGGTGAGGAGGCGGCGGGGCCCTCGTCGGAGAGGCGCATCATCGGACAGATCATCGTGGACGGGAACGCCCGCGTCTCCGACAGCGCCTTCTTCAGCAGCCTCAAGCTCAAGCCGGGAGATCCGTACGACGAGAGCGTCATCCGGGAGGAATTCCGCAGGTTGTGGGATCTTGACCTGTTCGACGACATCAGCGTGGAGTCGCGCCAGCGCGCCCCGGGGACGTTCGACCTGATTTTCCACGTCCGGGACCGGCCGCTCATCAACAACGTCGCGTTCGTGGGGATGAAGGCGGTCACGGAGTCGAACATCCAGGAGAGGCTCGGGCAGGCGAAGGCGGAGGTGCGGCGCGGTCAGCCGGTGGACTTCTCCGCGTTGCGGCGAGCGGAGTCCGCGATCGAGCATCTCCTGGCCGAGAAGGGCTACCTGGAGGCGCGCGCCCGGGCGAAGCTGACGCCGGTCAACGAGGGCCAGCAGGAGGTCACCTTCTACATCCGGGAAGGAGCCAAGACCAAGATCAAAAAGATCGATTTTGTCGGCAACACGCACTTCACGGATCGCAAGCTGCGCAAGATGCTGAAGTTGACCAGGCAGGCTTTCTGGCTGACCTCGTGGGCGTCCAGCAAGACGCTGTACCATCCGGCCAAGCTGGACCAGGATTCCGAGAACATTCGCAACGCCTATAAGAGCTACGGATATCTCGACGTCGCCCTCCAGCCCGAGATCGTGGAGCTGGCCTCGGAGGTACGGAAAAAAGAGCGCAAGGGAGGCGGGTCCTCCGCGGCCTCCGCGGATGCGGGCGCAGCCGACGTGGAAGAGGAGGAGCCGTGGGAGCCCGTCGAGGCTGCCGCTCCGGCCCCGCCGGGAGAGACAGAAAAGCAGCGCCGGAAGAGGGTCAAGGCCGAGCTGAAGGAGAAAAGGAAGCGCGAGAAAGTGCCGAAGAAGTGGGTCTATCTGACGATCCCCATCGACGAAGGGCCCCAGTACCGGGTGGGGAAGATCGGCATCGAAGGCAACAGCGTGTTCAGCACGAACGAGATCACGGCCCTCCTGCCGCTGAAGCCCGGCGAGCTGTTCAACGATTCCGCCCTGAAGCTCGCCACCAAAAGGATCGAGGAGGACTACGGGGAGCGGGGCTACTTCTACGTCTCCCTCGATCCGCGGGTTGAGAAGCGCGATCACCTCGCCGACCTCACGCTCGAGATCACCGAGGACAAGAAATACTTCGTCGATCGGATCGAGTTCACCGGTAATACCACCACGCGGGACGGAGTGCTGCGCCGGGAGGTGCCGCTCGCAGAGGAGGACCTGTTCAATGTCCGCCGTCTGAGGCTCGGGCTCCGCAAGATCGCTCAGCTGGGGTACTGGCAGGTAGGCCAGGACCCGGTGGTGAAGCCGCAGGGCGATCTGCCCAGGGTCGACATCGAGGTCCAGGGCGTCGAGTCCAACCGCAACGAGATCCAGGTCGGCGGTGGCGTGTCCGGTCTCGAGGGTGGGTTCTTCCAGGCCTCGTACGCCACGCGCAACTTTCTAGGGCGCGGCGAGGTCCTGTCGACGTTCATCCAGTCCG
>JBIOWS010000013.1:0-3401 GCA_044868745.1 Candidatus Polarisedimenticolia bacterium | reverse complement strand
GCCGGTTTTCAGGAGAGAGTAAGCCAGCCCCTGCAGGGTGCTGGCCCAGGCCATGCCCGAGGGCTCCGGCGACTCCTTCGTCCGGGCAGCCAGCGCCCTTTCGAAATGGCCGACGGCGGCCGCGTAGTCACCCGCCAGGCGGCAGGCCTCCCCCATCAGGTCGTCGACGATCGCGGAGCGCGCGCCCCGGTCGGCCAGGAACAGGGCAGCGGCGCGGACCGCATCGAGCAGCCCGGCGCGAACCAGGCCCTTCCCGTGCCGACTCAGGATGTCGGCGATTCCCCTGACATCCTCCGCCTCGATCAGGTGCGGGAGCGCACGGGCGAAATCGCCCCGGCGGGCGTAGGCCTTGCCGTAGCGCAGGTTGAGATCGCGGATACCGACGATCCCTGCCTCGGCGCGGAGCTTGCGGCGCAGGTACTCGAGGAACAGGGGATCGTAGGCATAATATTCCCCGCGGCTCTCGAAGGGGGAGATGAACAGCTTCCTCTTGAGCAGACTGGAGAGGATGCCTCGGACATCCCCGTCCCCGAGGACCTCGGCGCAGAGGTCGGGGTCGATCACGGCCGGGAGGGATGAATCGAGAAGAAACTTCCGCACTTCGCGCGGCTCGGAGGCCAGGACTTCCTCGGTGAAGTAATCGAAGATCTCCGACTCGGTCCTGACGAAAACCTCGTCGTGCAAGCCCTGGGCCGCGTCCCCGAGCCTCGCCGTGTGCCGCAGGAGCTGCAGCGCGGTCACCCAGCCGCGCGTGCGCGCATGCACCTTCTCGACCGTCTCGGTCTGCATCGGCAGCCCGAAGGTGGAGAGGAGCAGGGTTCGGGTCTCCTCGAGCGTGAACAACAGATCATCGGCCTCGAGGATCCTGACGGTGTCCTCCGCCAGCATCGCCTTCACGCCGAGATCCGGCAGGGAGCGACCCATCAGAACCAGGTGCAGGGCGCCCGGAAGGTAGGCGAGGAGGCGCTTCAGGGCCCGTGTGCAGAGAGCGCTCTGCTCGAGGTTCTGGACCTCGTCCAGCACCAGGACCAGGCGGCCGCCGAGCGATTCCTCCGCGTCGCTGATGAAGATGTCGGCCAGCCGCTCCACCTCCTCCGACCGTGCGCGCAGGTCGTTCCACAACCCTTCGCTGCGCTCGCCGAATTCCGGCTCGTGCTCCTTGACCCCCTGGATCAGGTACCGGAAGAAAATCCACGGGTCCCGGTCGGCGGGGTCGAGCGTGTACCAGACCGAATCTCCCCTCAGCTCCTGCAGGAAGCGGGTCACCAGGCTCGTTTTCCCGTACCCCGGGCCGGCCAGGACCAGGGTCGCGCGCCTCTCCAGCCCGGCCGACAGACGGGCGTGCAGGCGTGACCGCGCCAGATGGAAGGGGCCCGGGGCGGGGGGCAGGAGCTTGGCGCCGAGCAGCGGGGCGGTTTCGATCATGGCGCCGCCTTGGTGACTTTCTCCCAGGCCCATTCCTCCAGGCCGACGTAGATGCTGCGGGGGCTCGGTCGGAAGCCCTGGAGGCGCAGCGGGATCGCATGCAGCCGGTCCCGCTCGAACAGGAACGTGTAAGGCTGATCGCGGGCGAGGATCTGCTGCGCGCGCCACCACAGCCTGCGCGCGGCCGGGGTGTCCGTCTCGGTTCTCGCCCGATCGATGAGATCGTCCAGCTCGGCGCTGGAGTAGAGGCCGTAGTTGTATCCGCCGTTCCGGCTGGCGCTGTGGAAGGCAGATTTCAGATCGACCTTGGTCGACTCGCGCCAGGATCCGACGAAGGCGTCGAAGTCGTGCTTCTCGTGACGCTCGATGAAGGCTCCGAACTCGAGGATGCGTGGAGTCGCTTCGATGCCGACCTTGCGGAGCTGCGCGGAGATCATCTGGACGGTGTCCGATCTCAGGCTCGATCCCTGGTTGGTCTCCAGCGTGAAGCGGAACGGCGCGCCGTCGCGATCGAGAAGACCGTCCCCGTCGCGGTCCTCCCAGCCGGCGCCCCGCAGGAGCCGGCGCGCCGCCTCCGGGTCGTAGTCGATCGGGCGCAGGCTGCCGTCGTGAGCCCAGAGGAACGACAGCACCGGTCCCGCCGAGGGGCGTCCGGTGCCGCCCAGCAGGGCCTCGATGATCGCTGGACGGTCGATCGCCATCGTCAGGGCGCGGCGGACGTCTGGGTCGGAGAACAAGGGACGCGCCGTGTTCCAGCAGACGAAGGTGTAGGACAGATCGGGGACTCGGGCGATTCTCAGGCGCGGCGAGGCCTCGACGCGCGCCACGGCCTCCGGGGGCACGTTCTCCATCACGTCGATGCCTCCCGTGAGCAGCTCGTTGAGGAGGGTCGCCTCGTCGGGGATGATGCGGAAGACCACGGCGTCGAGGCGCGGCAGCGGCGCGCGCCGATACGCAGGATTGCGGCGGAGCTCGATGAGCGCGCCGCGCTCGTATCTTTTCAGCAGGAAGGGACCGCTCGACACCGGCGCCTCCAGGAAGGCCCGCTTCGGCCACTCGGCGAAGGGGATTTTCTCGAACAGGTGGGCGGGCAGGATGTTCCCCTCGACGGCGTCCATCAGCTGGTACGGATAGGTTCGCCGGAATTTGTACACCACCGTCCGCGGATCCGGAGCGCTCACGTCGGCGATGAACTCCTTGACATCCCCGCCGACCCAGGCGACCTCGGGGCTGGAGGCGGCGCGTTGGGAGAACAGCACGTCGCCCGACGTCACCGGGCGCCCGTCGCTCCAGTGCGCTTCGCGGTCCAGATGGAAGGTGAGGCGCGTCCTGTCGAGCGACATCTCCCAGGAGGTGGCCAGGGAGGGGCGGAACGACGGCGGACCCTGGCTGAAGTCGTCCTGTTCGGCGGCGAGCTTCAGATAGAGGAGGTCGCTCACCTCCTGCGAGAAGGCATTGCTGGCGGTGTAGATGTTGAAGGAGGTAACATCGCCGCGCACTCCGATGACGATCCGACCTCCCGTCGGTTGTTCGCCCGAGAGGGAGGCGCTCGCTCCGGCCGCGCTCGCCGGCCAGGAGAGAGCGGCGAGGCAGAAGATCGCCACCGGCGAGGCGCGCGCGCACGCGCCTTTGCCCCTCGACCCGGGGAGGCCGCGAGCCTGGCGTCTCGGTTCAGCGGGCATCGGCAGGCAAGAAGAGCTCCATTCTACCCGGTCGGGGGTGTCAAGGGAACGATGATCTCCTTCCTCGGTCGCCGGCTCCTCGCCGCCGTGCCGCTCCTGTGGGGTGTTCTAACCCTGGTGTTCTTGATCGTCCAGGCGGTGCCGGGAGATCCCTTCCAGCTGGAGCCGGGACCGGGGGTCGGGCCAGGCTCGCAGGAGCGGCTGCGGCAGGTCTTCGCTGTAGACCGGCCGGTGCTGACGCGCTATGTGTCGTGGCTGGGCGATTTCCTGACCGGGGACCTGGGGGTGTCCTTC
>JBIOWS010000012.1:0-3015 GCA_044868745.1 Candidatus Polarisedimenticolia bacterium | reverse complement strand
CTGATGTCGCGCTTCCGGCCCGGGGCAGCCACGTTGCGGCACGTCCGCAGGGAACAGAACAAGGATGCGGATCGGTTGGCGAACAAAGACCTGTTCACCCCGATCTTCGCCTGCAGCCGCGCCCCCGGCTGGATCGCGCACGTCATCGAGCAGCACACCGACAACCGCCTGATCCGCCCGTTGGAAGAGTACATCGGCCCGCCGGAGCGCCCGTACGTGGCGCTCGAGGTGCGCGGCTGAGGCGCCTGCCCTGCGCCCGGCGGACACGGGTCCGGATCGCTGCGCGATCCTCCCCTCGGCTCGCCTCGCGCCGCCCGCCTCGCCGTCACCCGCGCGTCGGGTCCCCGTCGCTCGGTCTCGCACGGTCCGTCAGCCGCAGGGCACGGCGCCTCATCCAAGAACCCGCGCGAGCAGGAGCCACGACGCCCTGGGTCTGCCATCCGAAACTGCGGATGCCTTAGTCCGCAATGGACTTGAACGACGGACGGCGATGTGCGAGACTGAGGGGTCCTTCCAGGAGAAGTGATGCCGGCGCCGCAGGACTATAAAAATCTGTTTCTCAAGAAACCGCCGAAGCGTCTGGCGGTCGTGGATCAGAACAGCTGCTCCGGCTGCGCCAACTCGCCGGCGTGCGTCGCCTTCTGCGAGACGGTGACCGTCAAGGACCAGGTGGTGGATGCGATCCGCTACGTCTCTTCGCCCGACGCGCCGAACAACCTGGCGATCATCGAGTTCGACAAGTGCATCGGATGCGCCCTGTGCGCCGAGGTCTGCCCCTGGGACGCCATCCACATGCACAACTTCGACGAGGCCTGGGACGTCGCGCCCCAGGTGACCTACGTGTCGTACAGTCCGGAGCTCGACGTGAACCCGAAGGTCGAGGAGCAGCCGGCGGCAGCGGCGCCCGCCTCCTAGCGGAACGGGATCGCCAAGGCCGCACCATCGGCTCCCTCGGCGCGAGCTCGCGGAGGCCGGTCATCATGGATGTCGTCGCCATCCTGCTGTCCGCTGGGGATTCGGAGCGCATGGGCTCGCCGAAGGCGCTCCTGCCCTGGCACGGACAGCCGCTCCTCTCCCACCAGCTGCAGCAGATCCAGAAGAGCCGCCTCAGCGAGTGCGTCGTCGTCCTGGGGCGCGACGCGGACCGGCTCAAGCGGATCGTCAACCCGCTGATGCGGCCGGGCTGGAAGGCTCGCTCCGTGTACAACCCGCGCCACGCGGAAGGAAAATGCGGCTCCGTCCTGTGCGGCCTGACGGCGTTGCCGGCTCATCCCGACGGCGTCATGGTCGCCGCAGTGGACCAGCCTCTCGACTACCGTATCCTGAACGCCCTTCTGGCGGCGGCCGAAAACGAGTGGGAGAGGAGCGGGGCGGCCTGCAGGCGGGCGATCGTGGTCCCGTCGTTCCGCGGCCGGCGAGGCCACCCGCCGCTTTTCTGCTCGTCCCTGATTTCCGAGCTGATGGGGATCAGCGAGGAGAGCCAGGGGCTCAAGGCGGTCATCAGGCGGGATCCTGCCCGGGTCCTGCAGGTGCCGTGGGACGACCCGGGAGTCCTCCTGAACCTGAACGCCCCCGTGGACCTGCCGCCCCCCGTCGTGCGCGGGGACGTGCGCCCGGGCTGAACGGATGGCACGGACCGATCGAACCCCGACCCGTAAGCGCGGCCGGCGAGCCGCGTCCGGCTTCACCCGCCGCGACTTCCTGAAGGGGATCGGCGTCGGCGGCGCCCTCGGCGCCGGGATCCTGGCGTCGGGGACCGCTCCGCTCAAACCGGCCCCCGGCGCCGGACCGGTCAGGACCCTGGGGCCGGCGGCGGTTTCCATCAGCCTCGAGATCAACGGGCAGGCCCGGACGCTCAGGGTCGAGCCGAGGGTGACGCTCCTCGACGCCCTGCGGGACCGCCTCGACCTGACGGGATCCAAGAAGATCTGCGACCGCGGGGAGTGCGGGGGATGCTCCGTGCTGCTGGACGGCCGACCGATCTACTCCTGCATGATGCTGGCGGTCGACGCGCGCGGCCGATCGATCACCACCATCGAAGGGATCGCCCCGAAGGGCGGGCTGCACCCGGTGCAGGCCGCGTTCGTCGAGAAGGACGCGCTGCAGTGCGGCTTCTGCACGCCCGGGTTCGTGGTCGCCTCGAAGGCTCTCCTGGACAATATCCCCCGTCCCAGCCTCGACCAGGTGCGCCAGGCGCTGGCAGGCCACATCTGTCGCTGCGGCACCTACCCGAAGGTCTTCGAGGCGGTGCTCGCCGCAGCGGGGCGCAAGGACGGCAGGACGGCGTAAGGGGAGAGGTCATGCCGACGCGCAAGGTTTCGATCGGGCACGACGGGAAGGTCGAGGAGATCCGGATCGAGGTCCCCGCGACCGAGCCGGCCGTGTGGGACGCCGCGACGCGTCTGAGCATCGTCGGGAAGGCCGTCCCGCGCCTGGACGGCGCGGCCAAGGTCACCGGGGCGGCGCGCTACACCTACGACATCAACCTGCCGGGGATGCTCCACGGCCGCATCCTCAGAAGCCCCCACCCGCACGCCCGGATTCTCGGGATCGACGCCTCCAAGGCGTCCAAGCGACCGGGCGTCAAGGCGGTGGTCACCTTCGAGGCACCCGACGTCTTCGCGGCGCTGGCCGAGACCGACGAGGCGGGCAACCCGGTCGAAGGCGCCGGCATGGGACCGACGGAGAAGAACCGTCGTGTCCTGTTCGCCGGCGAAGAGGTCGCCGCGCTGGCCGCGACCACGCCCGAGATCGCCGAGGAGGCCCTCGAGCTGATCGAGGTGCGCTACGAGCCGTTGCCGCACGTGGTGGATCTCGAAGAGGCGCGCCGCCCGGATGCTCCCAAAGTCTTCCCCGACGGGAACGTGAAGCCGCCAGCGGTGCGGGAGGTGGGGAACGTCGAGGCGGGCTTCAAGGACGCGGAGGTGATCGTCGAGGGGACATACAAGACGCCGGTCGCCCTGCACAACGCACTGGAGACGCACGGAGCCGTGGCGCGCTGGGAGGGTCGGAAGC
>JBIOWS010000011.1:0-2843 GCA_044868745.1 Candidatus Polarisedimenticolia bacterium | reverse complement strand
GATCCTCAAGCGCACCTGCCATGTCACTCTGGAGCTGGACACCGTCGAGGCCGCGACGGCCACGAAGGCCGGAGCCTGAGAGGGGGAGACGGTGGGACAGAAGGTTCATCCGTACGGTTTCAGGATCGGCTTCAACCGAACCTGGCAGTCACGCTGGTATTCGGCGCGCCGCTACGCCGAGTTGCTTCACGAGGACGTGGGGCTGCGCCGGGAGTTGGTCAAGAGGTTGTCGCACGCGGGGGTGGCGGGGATTGAGATGGAACGGGCCGCGAACAAGCTCAAGGTGAACATTCTCACCTCCCGGCCGGGGATCATCATCGGGCGCAAGGGCGCTGAAGTCGACAAGCTGCGCGACGACATCGCCCGCCGCACGAAACGCGAGGTGTACATCAACATCATCGAGATCAACAAGCCGGAGCTGAACGCCAAGCTGGTCGCGGAGAACATCGCGCTCCAGCTCGAGCGCCGGGTCGCGTTTCGGCGGGCCATGCGCAAGGCGGTGGAGTCGGCGCAGCGTTTCGGGGCGAAGGGAGTGCGCGTCCGCTGCGCGGGCCGGCTGGGCGGCAACGAGATCGCGCGCGCCGAGTGGTACCTGGAAGGGCAGGTGCCGCTTCACACGCTGCGGGCCGACATCGACTACGGCACTCACGAGGCCCACACCACCTACGGCGTCATCGGCGTCAAGGTCTGGATCAACCGGGGCGAGTCCGCCGAAGTGCGGAAGGCGTCCCAGTCGGCGGTCTGAGGCGGGGTTCCACGGATGCTACTGCCCAAGAAGATCAAATGGAGGCGGGTGCAGCGGGGACGGAGGAGGGGCAAGGCCTTCCGCGGCGGTGAGGTGTCCTTCGGGGACTATGGGTTGAAGGCCCTCGAGGCCGGCTGGATCACCAATCGCCAGATCGAGGCCGCCCGCATCGCCATGACCCGGTTCGTGAAGCGCGGCGGCAAGATCTGGATCCGGATCTTTCCCGCCAAGCCGATCACCAAGAAGCCGGCGGAGACCCGCATGGGGAAAGGGAAAGGGGCCCCGGAGGGATGGGTCGCGGTCGTGAGGCCGGGGAAGGTCCTCTACGAGATGGAGGGAGTGGACGAGGCGACCGCCCGTAAGGCGCTCGGTCTGGCGGCGGCCAAGCTGCCAATCCGGACACGGATCACGGCGCGCAAGGGTATGGCGGCGACGACGGAGGCCCAGTCATGAAGGCCGAGAAGCTGCGCGAGATGACGGACGTCGAGTTGGAGCGCAAACAGGAGGAGCTGGAGCAGCAGCTCGTCAACCTGCGCTTTCAACTGGCGACCAGGCAGATTGAGAAACCGACGATGCTCCGCGAGGTGCGTCGGGAGATTGCCCGAGTGCGGACGATCCTCCGGGAGCGCGGGATGGCGGCGGCTTCACCGACCGCCGGGAGCAGGTGAACATGAACGCGCGCACGCCGCCTCCGGCCAGCACCCGGCGGAGGGGCACGACGAAGACAGGGGTCGTGGTTTCGGATGGAATGGACAAGACCGTGACGGTTCAGGTCGTGGCGCCCATCGAGCACCGCTTCTACCGGCGCATCGTCCGGCAGACCGCGAAGTTCATGGCGCACGATCCGGAGAACCGGTGCAAGAAGGGGGACACGGTGGAGATCACGGAGTGCCGTCCGTTGTCCCGCCGCAAGCGGTGGCGCGTCGTGCGGGTCGTGCGGGCCGGCGCTGGTGGCGCGGACACTCTGCCTGTCGACGAGCGTGAGGGACGGGCATGATCCAGATGCGCAGCATCCTGGACGTGGCGGACAACTCCGGGGCCAAGCGGATCGCTTGCATCACCATTCTCGGGGGCTCCACCGGCCGATACGGTCGTCTGGGGGACATCATCACGGCCTCCGTCAAGGAGGCCTCGCCGGACGGGAACGTCAAGAAGGGGACCGTGGTGAAGGCCGTAATCGTCAGAACCGTCCGGCCACAGCGCCGCCGCGACGGCTCCACGATCCGCTTCGATCAGAACGCGGCCGTGCTGATCAACGATGCCAAAGAGCCGATTGGCACCCGCGTCTTCGGGCCGGTGGCACGGGAACTGCGGGAGAAGAAGTTCATGAAAATCCTCTCCCTCGCGCCGGAAGTTCTGTAGTTGGGGGCTGGAAGATGCACCTGAAGAAGAACGACACCGTGCAGGTTCTCAGTGGCAAGGAGCGCGGCAAGCGGGGACGCGTCCTCAGCGTCAATTCCGAGCGTGACCGTGCGGTGATTGAGAACTTGAACGTGGTCAAGCGGCACACACGGGCGAACCCGCAGAAGAACATCAAGGGAGGGGTCGTGGAGAGGGAAGCCTCCATCCACATCTCGAACCTCATGGTGATCTGCGGAGAGTGCGGCAAGCCGTCCCGGGTGGCCCACAAGCGGCTCGAGGATGGCCTCAAGATTCGAGTTTGCCGCAAGTGCGGCGGCGCGCTCGATCGAGCCAAGGAGTAACGCCGATGGCGAAGGAAGCTGCGCGCCTCAAGGAACTGTACCGCCGTGAGGTCATCCCGGCGCTCATCAAGAGATTCGGGTACGCCAACTCTCTCGCCGTGCCGCGGATGGAGAAGATTGTCATCAACGTCGGCGTCGGGGAGGCGACGCAGAACATCAAGCTTCTCGATTCCGCCGTGGAGGAGCTGGCGGCGATCGCCGGACAAAAGCCCGTGGTCACCCGCGCGCGAAAGTCGATCGCTGCTTTCAAGGTGCGAGCGGGCAACGCGATCGGGGCGGCCGTGACGCTGCGCGGTGATCGCATGTACGACTTCTTCGACCGACTGGTGAACGTCGCCCTGCCCCGCGTCCGGGACTTCCGGGGCGTGCCGACCCGCTCCTTCGACGGCCGGGGC
>JBIOWS010000010.1:0-4153 GCA_044868745.1 Candidatus Polarisedimenticolia bacterium | reverse complement strand
GCAGGTAAATTCTACTAATTCAGTAGACTTCAGCCGGCTCACGTTCAACAGAATGAGGAATAGAGCCGATTCACCGGTTACTTCGAGGGGAGATCGCTTACGAGGACCAGCTGCTGCGGGCATGGACTAGTCGGCAATGAGCAAGGCTTTCTGCAATCCGAGTCGACATGCCTGCCAATCACCATGTTTGGGGCGAGCCCGAGCGTGTTCTCTTCATCCGGGAGCGCGTAAGGCGCTCGCCTTCGGCGGTCGTTACCCCTCGCCGCCTCGGACCAGTCGTTCCCCCGTATCCCGTCGCGCCCGCGCACCCACGATTGCCGCCCTCCCTGCGCTACGGGGACCCTAGGCCGATGGCGCTAATGGCGGCCCTCACCCTTTGCCTACGACCATCATCGTGCACTCCCGTCCCTCCTGGACGCAGGCCATCGTTTTCGCGGTCCTCGGTTGTGGGGTGTTCTCAAAAACCTTCTGGGAAGCCAGAACGGGCTGCTGGCACGAAAGTGCCGATGTGCTTAGAGGCGTAGCTCCCACACCTGTTCATAGCCACCTTTTGGCTTTTCTTGCGCCTCAAGCCAGGCTTCGGGCGACAGAAGTTCCTCTAGGTCTGCGTCCCCAAGCTCCTGGGCGACATTGCGTGGCTTCCGATCTCTCGATGGTCACTGCCGTACGGCCGATCACCAACGCGTCTACGAAGGCGAAGCCTAGCCGCCGAGATTGGCGATCGCCGCCAGGTTCCCCTTGGCTCGAAGCTTCACGATGGCATCGCTTCGCGCCACAGCGGCGACGTCTCCCAGATCGCGCGTGTCGAGGACCTCGGCGAGCATGAGCAGCGCGTTCGCGTGGTCGGTCACGGCGTCGGTAGGCTCCACGAGTTTGAGCGCGCGCCTCGCGGCGGCCTCCGCCTCGGGGGCGGACCCACGGAACAGGTGGGCCCTCGCGAGCACCAGTTGGCGTCTTATCAGGGTGGCCCGGTCGGTCATCTGGACGGAGGTCGCGAACGCGTCGGCAAGCCGGAGGAACTCGCGCGGCCGATCCTGCGCTCCGACCGCTTCGCACAGGCATCCGTCGACGAGGTCGACCCACCAGATGTTGCCGATCGCCGTGAGGAACTCCCGCGCCTCGCGGAGCCTTCGCTCGGCGGCCTCTGCCTTGCCCACAGAGATCTCGACGAACGCGATCGCCAAGCCATGGGTCGCTGCGAGCCATGCCAGCCCGTGGCGGTCGAGAACGTCCCGCCATCGTCCCTCGTGCTCGTGGAACCCGGGATCGTCACCGGCGGCGAGAGCGGCGACCGCCATCAGAGCATGGCCGATGCTGCCGGATATCGGCTCGCCGGTCGAGAGCAGCTCCAAGGCAGTCGCCGCGAACCGATCGAACGGGAGCGGCCCCTCGACCACGGATACGAACAGGTCGCCGGCGGCCTGGGTCGCCTCCCGGGGGCGCCCGGTGACGAGCGCATGGCGCAAGGATTTGGAAACCCAAAACGTCGCCTCGGCGCAGCGTCCACGCATCGACTCGATGTAATCGATGGCGAGCGAGGCCTCGGCCAGACCGACGTCGTCGCCCAACGCTTCGAACGCATCGGCCGCCGACCGCGTTTCCACGGCGGCGGACTCGATCTCGGCATCTGTGGGCGATCGGTAGACCCGGTTGGACAAGAGCTGGACCGTCACGCGGAGGGCGTCGCGCTCCGACCCCGCCGCGCGGGCCTGCACCCGTCCAGCAGGGTCTAATCGAGGATCGCTTCGCCGAACGTCCGGCAGACACGTCTCTGGCTTCGCGTGCGGCCTGGATGCGGCCTGAACGCGGCCCGGACGTCGTGGGGATGGGCCCGGCGGAGACGAAACAGGCATCTACCTGCGGCTTTGTCGGTGGGCCGGGCAGGATTCGAACCCGCGACACGAGGGGTAAGAGCTCCCTGCAAGGGATCCTGCTGACCTGCAAGCCCACCCGAAAAGGTCCATCCACCTGCGGTTTCGCCTGCTCGCCGCTGCTGGTCGTATCCCGTCGTTTCTCGTCGTCTTGCGGCCTGAATGCGGCCTGGATGTTTGGACGAAGGCCGAGGGCGACCGGAGCCCAGGGGGAACTCGTCGGCGGGAACCGCAGCCGTTCGCCGGCGGGTCGGAGGAGACTTTGCGGACCGGAGATGCAGAGGATGCCATGGTCGCGGCGAGGGCCCTACCGTGACGAGGCAGAGGGCGCCACGCTTATCCAGCTAGTACGATCCCACACCCTCTAGGCCCCCGGCCCGGCGCCCGAGGTACAGGGTGAAGTCCAAGCTCGCACTAGTTGTCCCGTCATCGAGCGTCTCGAACCGGAGTTGCGTTAGCTGGTGGACCCAAGAGGTGTACGGATCTGGTACGGGCCCGAGCGGGTTCTTCCTGGCGGCGGCGATTGAGGAGGCAGGTCAGCTCCTCCTCGGAGAGAGCGGCCTGCCGGGGGAATTTGCACTCTCCTGCCCCCGGCTGTAGCGGCCGTGGTACTCCCACTCCGGGTGGTGGGGGGACTTCTCCTGGCCCACCGCGAACTCGCCCTCATGCTCCTTCTCGTGGGTCGGTTCGGTCTGCTCTTGGCCCCGGCTGAAGCGTGGCCGCTCGTGCTTGTAAGGAGCGTCGTTCTCGCGCTCCAGGCCGCGGCTGTAGCGAGGCCCGATTGGTGAAGGGGGCTTCTGCTCCAACGTCCTCACCTCCTTCCAAGAATGTATCGTACTACGATATCATTGGCCGCACCAGGCAGTCCCGGTGAGTGGAACGCGACACCCATGGAGATGGTCCTAGTGTCCGCACCAGCCGCGCCCAATCTCCAGCCGAGGCTGGGGGACACCGAGTACCTGCGCCTCCTCGAGTTTCGCACCGGCCTCCGGCGGTTCCTGCGATGGAGCCGGGAGCAGGCGGCCGCCGTCGGCCTCACTCCCGGGCAGCACCAGCTCTTGCTCGCCATCCGCGGCCACGACGACCCCAGGGAACCGACCATCGGCGAGGTCGCCGACTACTTGCTCCTCCGCCACCACAGCGCCGTCGAGCTGGTCGACCGGGCGGCTACCGCAGGCCTGGTCAAGCGGGCACCCGACCCCGATGACCGGCGCGTGGTCCGTCTCAAGCTCACGCCCCTGGGCTCACGTCGTCTTGAGCGCCTGACCGCGCTCCACCTCGAGGAGCTTGGCCGCCTGGTCCCCAGGATGCAGGCCATCTGGAAGGGCCTGGAGGACACAGGTGGCCCGGGCTGGGCGAAGCGTCGGCCTCGGCCGAAACGTCGATAACGCTGCGGCCACTCCACGTGAGGGGTCGAGTTCGGGCCATGACCTGGGCGATCCCGCGGGGCCTCGTCAAAGTCAATGTCAGTCGGAGGATCGTCCAGCTCCAAGCAGCGCGGAGTAGGAGACGACGGCCAGCGCCAGAAAGACAACTGATGAGGTCCAGGTTCCAGTGTCCCGCTTGCAGCGTGCTTTGATATCAAATCCCGTTGGACTACGAAGAAACCCTGCAGGCTACGAAGTCGCCGGGGATCTCGGCATGGACGGAGTTCATGGACCACGGACCGGGATGATCTTGCAGCAATGAAAATGCACGCGCCTCCGCACCTGCGAGAAGGGGCTCGCAGGCCACCGTCACCCGTCCCGTTTACCCCACAGTCCTTCCGGGAACACCTGGCTCGTGCTTCTGAGCCTGTTCCTGGTGTGCTTCGTCGCGCTGTCCTTGACGACGGTGCTTCTCCTGATCGCGGGCCACCGCCTCCGAGTCGCTTCGCGGCTGCTTGGATCGTTCTGCGCGATCGTCCTCGCCATCGGCTCTGGCGAGATCGCCGCGTCGATCTGGCGGCTCCAAACGTCCTACGTGTGGGCCGGAGAGGCCTTCCTTCTCTTCCTCACCCTGCTGGTCGTGATGCTACGGCGTCGCTGGAACCCTCTCGGGCAGGTCTTCTACGGCTCGTTCCTGGCCTCGGCCCTGGCCTATTTGGCGTTCGCGATCGACATCACGTTCGCGAGCGGGCTCTCAGCTCTTAGCATGGCGGCCTCTGCCGCGTTGCTGCTTCTCGAGTTCGTCGCGCTGTTCCTTGCGGCTTCGTTCGCGTTCGAGAGCCTTGACGTGCTGTGCAGGACGCGCTGGGACCGGCCCGGCATTGAGCCCGACCCCTCGTACCAGCCCAAGGTCTC
>JBIOWS010000009.1:0-2162 GCA_044868745.1 Candidatus Polarisedimenticolia bacterium | reverse complement strand
CCCCCGCCTCAACAGCCAACTCGCGGCGGAGAACGAAACCCCTGACGGTGGCGCCGAACGCGCCCAGGACACCGACACCTCCACAATCCGAGACTAGCCATCCGGGTCGGGGGGAGGAGGTCTCCTCACCCACCGCCGGGATGTCCGACCGACTCGAGGAATCCCGCCACGATGGTGCCGAGCCTCCCGGTTTCGATCAGGAAGGCGTCGTGGCCGTGCGCCGTCTCGAGCTCCACGAGGCGAACCGGACGCCCGCTCGCGCGCAGGATGTCGGCGACCTCACGCTGCTGGGCGATCGGGAACAGGAGATCAGACGTGAAGCCGACGATCAGGCAGGGAGCGGTAATGCGGGCTACACCGTTTTCGTAGGAGGCCGCGCCACGACCAAGATCGAAGAGGTCCATCGCTCGCGCCAGGCGCAGGTAGGAGTTGGCGTCGAATCGCTCCCCGAACTTGGCCGCGTTGTGTTGGAGGTAGGACTCGACCGTGAATCGGCCCCCCCGCTCCGGAGGCATACCGTCCTCGGTGTCCCGCCCGAACCGGGGGTCGAATTCGGCGGGCGAACGGTACGAAAGGATCCCGATGGCGCGGGCGGCGGAGAGGGCCCTCCGCGGTCCTTCCCCGGGGGCGTAGCGGCCGCCGAGGAACGCCGGGTCCCCCATGACCACCGCGCGCTGCACGGCGCGCCACCCGATGGAGAAGGCGTAGGCGCGACCGGGCGTGGCGATGCCGCAAATCGAGGCCACCCTCTCAGGAAAGAGCGCCCCCCACTGCAGTGCCAGCATGCCGCCGAGCGAGGAGCCGATGACCATCCGGGCGCGCTCGACACCCAGGTGGTCCAGAACGGGGACCTGCGCCTCGACCATGTCCTCGACGCTGACAGTGGGGAAGTCAGCCGCGTACGGTTGCCCCGTGCGAGGATTGAGGCTCGTCGGACCCGTCGAGCCAAAACAGCCTCCCAGGACGTTCGTGCAGACGACGCACCAGCGGTCGGTGTCGATCGCCCGCCCCGGTCCGACCATGGCATCCCACCATCCGGGTTCGTCGTCGGGCGAGTGCTTGGCGACATGGCTGGAGGCCGAAAGGCCGGTCGTGATCAGGACCAGATTGTCTCCGGAGGCGGACAGGTGGCCCCAGGTCTCGTAGGCGATCGTCACCTCCGGCAGGGCCTCGCCGCCCAGGAGAGGAAACGGCCTGGCGGCGCTGCCGAACGTGACATACTTCCTGTGCTCCACGGACACGTGGGGACCTCCGGGTGCGGACCGCGATCTTACCATCGAGTCCGGAAGCGCCCCGGCCCGGGAGGGCGCCGGAGAGTTGGCGGGGCGGGTTTGAAAGCCCACCTCGCGGGACCTAGATTCAGGAGCGCAGGGCCGATGGGCGGCCGCTCTCGCTATAACGAGACCGTCCTCGATCACTTCGAGCGGCCACGGAACGTCGGGGTGGTGAACGGCGCCGACGCCGATGCGACGGCGACCAACGCTGCCTGCGGCGACACCGTGCGCCTCACTCTCCGCATTCGCGGCGGAGTGGTCGTGGAGGCGCGCTTCAAGGCCCTGGGCTGCGTCGCGGCCATCGCCTCGGCCAGCCGTCTGACGGAGCTACTGACCGGGCTGCCCCTCGAACGCGCCGCGGCCATCGGCGACGCCGAAGTGGCCGCCGCCCTCGGCGGCTTGCCACCTCGGAAGCTTCGCTGCTCGGTCTTGGCGAGACAGGCGGTGGGCGCGGCGCTGGACGATTACAGGAGGCGTGCGGGCACGCCCCCCGGACGGTGACGTCGGCGGGGCCGACCTGGCCCCGACATGAGCGAGCTCGAGCCATTCGAGAGTCTGCAGGAGCCGGATGCAGACTTGGGCGACACGGCTCCAGTCCGGGGCCGGCGCCGGCGAGTCTATCGTCTGGCTTGGGTCCTCACGGCGGTTCTCCTCGCCTTCGGGATCCTTCCCTTGTACACCGTCTCGCTGCGCCTGATCGAGCTGAACAAGGAGGCGCTCAAGACACAGCAGCAAGTCAACCAGCTGCAGCTCGCCTCGTCGCTGGCGCAGCATCTGGAGTCCTTCGTCGAGGGCCAGAGGCGGGTGATGATGGTCCTGGCCGAGGCTCTCTCCTCTCACGCGGCCGCCGCCGGACCGGACGCCTTTCATCGCGATCTCAAGGAGCGG
>JBIOWS010000008.1:0-8176 GCA_044868745.1 Candidatus Polarisedimenticolia bacterium | reverse complement strand
CGGCGAACAGGTCCGACAGGAAGAGATTCCCGGATCGGTCGGCCGCCTGGACATGCAGGAGGGCGATCTCGGGGTGGATCGCCCTGGCGATCAGCATCCTCTGGCCGTCCGCATCGTTCATCGTCGGGGTGCGGTTCACGCGCCGGTAGTCCGATCCCTCGCCCCCCGGGGCCGGAAGGAACGGCACGCCGAAGGCGGCGGCGCGGAGTCCCTGGACGATCTCGTACACGTCGCGTTCGTGCCAGGCGATCGTCCCCTGCTCGACCGCCCGCTTGACGTTGGGGGCGACGACGAAACCGTCTTCGTACTGGAAGCCGAGGAAGCCGAACTCCGCCTCGACCACCGCCCCCGCTCCGACCAGCAGGTCGAGCGGCAGCGGGTTCGGCAGGGTGACGACGCGCAGGCCGCGCTTGCTCTGTCTGATGATTTCCATCGTCAGCGCCATCGGCGCGCGGTTCAGATCGAAGCCGCCGAAGGTAAGGAGGGCGCCGTTCGGGATCGCCGCGGCCAGCCCATCGAGCCAGCCAACCTTGTCCCGCGGCGCCTCGGCCATCCTGTTCCCCGCGCTCACGCCGCCTCCCCGTCAGGGCCGATCGGCGTCCCGCTCGGCTTGCCGTCAGGATCGATGAGATCGAGAGCGGCCAACTCCGCAGCCGAAGGCGGGAAGGTGACGGGGACGCTTCCGGACGGATCCAGGCGGAACCCGGTGCGGCGCCGGACCTCTTCGACCGAGGCGTGCGGATGCACTGAACGCAGGCGCATCGAGCCGTCGGCGAACTCCATGACCGCGAGCGGAGTCACGCAGAGCGACGGCCCTCCTTCGAGTCCTGCCGCCGCCCGGCGACGCCAGCCCGGTACCGAGACGTAATCGACGCGCTCGACGAACCGCCGGGCGGTGTGCTCGCCGGAGAACAGGATCACCCGCCGCGCCAGGGTTCCGATCGAGGTCGTGCCGATCGACCCGGGACCGCGCACGACCATCCGACCGTTTTTCCCCTTGATGCCGATCAGGTTGGTGCTCCCCTCCCGATCGATCTGCAGTCCCCCGACGAAGAACACGTCGCAGAAGCGCATCGGCGAGGCCGGGTTCGCGACACTCAGGATGGCGTCGTGCGCTTCGAGATACTCGATGAGCTCGTGCGACCGGCTGCTGCGGTCGTCGGTCCAGGCGGCCGGGCCGATTTCCGCCCCGCGCTCGACACGCAGCCCGTGGCGGATGACGAGGTTCGGGGCGTGCAGACGCTGGGCCAGGAGGGCCGCGGCCAGCATCACCTCGGCGTGCAGCCCGAAAGCGACGATCTCGCCGTCCTTGAGCTCGCGCGCCACGACGCACGCCAGGAGCCGGGCCACGCCGGGCGGACCGGAGACCGACGCGCCCCCCGTCATGCCGCCGCCATCCTGAGACTCTCGAGTCTTTCGAGACCGACCGTTCTCAGGTAATCGTCGAGCGTCTCAGCGCCGTACACGTGTCGCTCCAGGTAGCGCTGGTATGGGACAGGATCCCCGCGCCGGCGATCCTCTCCCGCTTCGGCGTACTCGCGGTGGTGCTCCAGGTCCGGGATCGACACTCCGCTCGTGCCCCCAGGGTGGGCGCCCCAGGGCGCCTCGACGACGTGGCTGGCGCGCAGGAAGGTGCGCTCGGGGTGCCGGGCCACCTCCTCGTTCGCCACCAGACGCTCGACCGAGGCGACGACCGGCCCGCGACAGGCCTCAGCCAGGGCGCGCTCGGCAAACGTCCGCCCCAGATAGGCACGGCGGGAGGCCCGCACGTTTCCGTACTCGTCGGCTTCGGGCGCATGCAGGAGGACGAGGTCCGGCCGGATCGGAGGGACCTTGATATAACGGCGTCCATCTGCTTCGATCTCGGACAGGTCCGGGTTCAGCTCCGGGATGGAGCTGCCCACCCCCCCGCGCCAGAGGAGGTACGGCACTCCCCAGGCGCCCGCCTTCAGCGCCATGTGCCAGAGGCACTCGTCGCACTCCCAGACCTGGATCTCGCCGCGCTCGGCGGCATGCCGGAAGGCCGGAGCGATCGGCAGGACGCGCTCGAAGGCGACGCCGGCCGTGACGACGCGCCGGACGCACCGCGCTCCGATCAGAAGATCGGTCTCGATCCCCGCGGTCGGCCCCGAGATCACGCTCAGGTCCCGGACCCCGCGACGGATGATCTCGCGCACCAGGGCCATCGGCGGATTCTGGTAGGAAAAACCCGACAGACCGACCGCCATGCCGTCCCGGACGAGCGCCGCGGCCTCGGTGAGGGTCGTGACCTTCCCCTTCCGGCTCATCGGTCAGGCTGGGGGACGGGGAGCCCGCAGCAGCGGACGGAACTTGTAGCCGTAGACGATGTAGCCGTGCTCCTCCGCGTCACGGATCTTGCGGGTCGCCATCTCGACCGGCATGCCGATCGCGAGCTCGGCCCCTTCCGTGTCGGTGAGCTGGGCGCTCAGGAGCGGCCCCTCCTCGAGCCGCACCATGCCGACCGCGTAGGGAGCGACGGAGGCGAAGCCGCGCGGCGCCTGCTCGACGCGCGTGTACGAGTAGAGCGTGCCGCGGCCGCTGAACGGGCAGGGCTCGAGAGTGGTCGTCCTGCACGCGGGGCAGACCGTGCGCGGCGGGAAGAACCTCCCGGAGCAGGATCGGCAGACGCTCCCTTCCAGGCGGTAGAGCGCCCGGCGCATCCGGTGGTAACGGGGCAGTTCCATGCATCCTCCTCGAAGCCCTGTGCTAGACCTGCAGGATGTGGGTGACGGCGACCGAGCCGGAGCCGCCCACGCTCTGTGCCATGCCGGTCCTGGCCCTCTTGACCTGCGCGACACCGGCTTCGCCCCGCAGTTGCTGCACGACCTCGACGAGCTGGTAGGCCCCGCTGGCGCCGACCGGGTGGCCTCGCCCCTTGAGTCCGCCCAGGGTGCAGATCGGGATGTCACCCTCCAGGGCGATGCGTCCCTCGGCGGCCAGCTTCAAGGCGCTGCCGCGGTCGGCGAAGCCGCACGCCTCCAGGGTCAGGACCGAGACGATGCTGAAGGCGTCGTGCACCTCGAACAGGTCGATCTCCGCCGGACCGATTCTCGCCTGCTCGTAGGCCAGGCGGGCGGATCGGGAGACCGCCTGCCAGTCGAGCGGGTCGCGGCGTTCGGCGAGACCGACCGTGTCGGTGGCGCAGGCGGAGGCGGCGATGCGGACGGGCGGCCGGCGCCCGCGCCGGGCCTCGGAAGCCGGACAGATCAGCAGGGCCGCAGCCCCGTCGCAGATCCCGGCCGAATCGAGGATGTTGATCGGATCGGCCACGACGGGCGAACGGACGAAGTCGTCCACCGTGATTGACTGGCGGTACATGGCGTTCGGGTTGCGCGCCGCGTTTTTGTGGCTGTTCACTGAGAAGGGGGCGAAGTCCTCGTGGCGAGCCTTGTGTTCGTGCATGTAGCGCCGCATCAGCATGGCGTTGAGCGCCACGAAGGAGATACCGTGCGCCGCCTCGTAGTCGGCATCCGCCGCCAGAGCCAGCGCCGCGGTCACGCCGTCGGTCAGGTGATCGGTCATCTTCTCCACGCCCACCGCCAGGGCAAAGTCGTGAACGCCGGCGGCCACGGCCAGGTAGGCCGCCCTGAGCGCCGCCCCGCCGGAGGCGCAGGCCGCCTCGATCTTGAGCGCCTCGATCGGCAGCAGACCGGCGGCGTCGGCGACGAGCGTCGCCAGGTTCTCCTGGCCGGCCAGCTCCCCCGAGAGCATGTTCCCCACGTAGAGGGCGTCCAGCCTCTCGACTCCGGCGTCCCGGCGCGCCCCGATGACCGCCTCGACGGCCAGATCGCGGATCGACCTCCCCCAGTGCTCCGAGACCGGCGTTTGTCCGACCCCGATGATGCAGACGTCCCGCATGCGCAGCCGCCTCCCCTCAGATCATCCGGATCGCGCGTGAGACGCGCAGGTACTCGCCGTAGTCCTCGATCGGCTGCCTTCTCTCCAGGTAATCCCTCACGGAAGGAGCGTTGTCCCGGGCTTCCGACAGTCGGCCGGTCGCGACGAACGAGAAGGCGTCGCTCCCCGCCCCCGATCCGTAGGAGCAGAAAAAGATCCGGTCACCGTCCCGTGCGACGTCGAGGACCGCCGCCAGCCCGAGGAGAGAGGCGCCCGAATAAGTGTTGCCGATGTGATCCACGATGGCGCCCGGGGTGATCTGCTCTTCGTCGAAGCCGAGCTCGGCGGCGACCCGCCGTACGAACTTCGGATTCGGCTGGTGAAAAACCGCGAAGCGGTAATCCGAGGCGCGGCGGCCGAGCGCATCGAGCAACCCGCGCGTCGCGCCGCGCGAGTGGGCGAAGTAGGATGGCTCGCCGGTGAACCGGTGACCGTGCTCCGGATAGTGCATGTGCTGGCGGCGGAAGAAGTCGGGCGTATCGGTGACGTAGGAGTCCGAGGCCTCGACCGTGGCCAGCGCCTCGGCCGCCGGTCCGAACAGGAAGGCCGCCCCGCCTGCCGCGGCGGTGAACTCCAGGGGGTCGCCCGGTTTGCTCTGCGCCGCGTCCATGCCGATCGCCAGCGCCGCCTCCGCCATGCCCGATCCGACGAAGGCGTACGCCGCCTGCATCGCCTCCGATCCGGCCTTGCAGGCGAACTCCAGGTCGGCAGCGCTTACCCAGGGGGTCGCCCCGATCGCTTCCGCCACCACCGTGCCGCTCGGCTTGACGGCGTAGGGCTTCGACTCCGTGCCGACCCAGACGGCGCGGATGCTCTCCGGCGTCACCTGCGAGCGTGCCAGGGCGTTGCGCGCCGCCTCGATCGCCATGGTGATCGTGTCCTCGTCCGGACCGGGGACCGACTTCTCACGCACCGGGAGGCGCGGGTCGTCGCGGCGACCCCAGGCGGCGGCGATCGTCTCGGCCCGGATGCGCGGCCGAGGCACATAGGCCCCGTACCCGACGACTCCGACCTGGCGCTCCGCCCGCATCGGTCGTCCGCTCAACCCTGCGCACTCCTCTCCAGAAGGCCGCCCAGGAACAGGTCGGCCAGAGCGTCGGCGAGCTGGACGTCGCTCAGACGCCCGCCCGGGCGATACCACTGGTACACCCAGTTGATCGTCCCCAGCATGGCGAACGCCGCCACCGACGGATCGATCCGCCGTGCCCGGCCCTTCATCACCAGCTCCCGGATGGTCTTCTCCAGGAAGCGCACGTAGCGGCGCTTGCGGACGTTGACCTGGTCCCGATAGCGACCCCTGAGTGCGTTGCTCTCGTGCAGGATGACGGTGACCTCTTTCGGTCGGTCGCGCGTGATCAGCAGCACGTGACCGCGGAAGGTGGCCCGGAGCCTCTCCAGGGGATCGTGGATCGTCGTCACGCGCCGCAGCACCTTCTCCTCGAACAGGTCCATGCCGTAGCACATGATCTCGTAGAGCAGCTCCTCCTTGCTGCCGATGTGGTGGTAGATCCCGGCCTTGGTGAGTCCCATGGCGGCCGAGATCTCCCCCATGGACGCCTTGTCGAACCCCTTCTCGCAGAACAGGCGCGCCGCCGTCTCCAGGATCTGCGCCTGGCGAGTCCGCCGACCCTGACGGTCCGACCCCTCCTGCCGTGCCGTCCTCTGCACGAACCCTCCCGCGCTGTCGTCGGGAAACCTACCGACCGGTCGGTAGACTAGCTGTCTTCCGACCGCCGTGTCAAGCGCGCGACGCCCCCGGCAGGGAGCGGCTGCGAGACCGGCAGAACGGAGCGTCGGGGCCGTTGCCGGCCCGGGGGCCGGAACCTATCTTCATATTTACTGTTGTGAGGAGGTTCCGTGCCACGCTGGCAGCAGGCTGCCCTCGCCGGGATCCTCGCGATGGCGGGCTGCATCTTCGCCGTCGCCTGGTCGAACGCCCGGGAAACCTCCAATCGCAGGCAAGACTTGGAGCGGGAAACCCGGGTCGTCGCCCGCCAGCTCACCGACCGGGTCCGCAGCGGCCTCGAGAAGCAGATTGCCACACTCGAACAGATGGCCAATTTCTTCTCCAGCAGTCGCAAAGTGACCGAGAAGGAGTTCGGCCGGTTCGCGGCGACCACGCTCAGGATGAGCCCGTCCTGCGCGGGGGTGGCCTTCATCGATCCGTACCTGCGCGCCCGCCGCGCCTATCCTCCCGGCCTCCATCAATTCACCCTCGGCCTCGACCCGAGGGCCCGTCTCAAGGGTTACGAAACCGTGAGCAAGGCGCGGCGCTCCCGCATCCCGGTCCTCTCCCCACCCCTGGATCTGGTCGGGGGGCACAAGGGCTTCGTCCTGGCGGCCCCCATATTGCCGGCAGGCCAGTTCCTGGGGACGCTGGTCGGTACGTTCCGCAGCTCCGACTACTTCGAGTCGATGCTCCTTCCCGAGGTGACCGAGCGGTACGAACTGGCGGTGCTCGATGCCGGGATGCCGCTGTACACCGGTGAGGCGATCGGACCGCCGGACCCGGTGGTCCCCTCCGCGGTCGAGGAATTCAGCCTGGGAGGCGATGCCTGGGAGGTGCGCGTGCGACCGAAGGGACGGGTGGTCCGGCGGAGCCTGGAGTCGGGTCGCACGGCACTGTGGACGCTCGGATGGCTCCTCGCCATTGCGGCCGGCGCTCTGGCCTCGACGGGAACCTACTGGGCGATCGGCATGATCGCCCGGCTCAGGTCGCAGGACGTGGCGCTGCGCGAGGCGCGCGACCGTCTCGACGGCACCAAGGAGCAACTGATCCAGGCCGAGAAGATGACCGCCCTCGGGGAACTGATCGCCGGAGTGGCGCACGAGGTGAACAACCCTCTCGCCAGCATCATCGGATACACGCAGCTCCTGATGCTGCGCGACATCAAGCAGGACATCCGCAGGCGGCTCGAGACGATCGCCCGGGAGGCCAACCGGATGGCCAAGATCGTCAGCAACCTCCTCGCCTTCGCCCGCAAGCACGCCCCCGAGAAGAGCCTCCTGGGCCTGAACGGGATCGTCGAGAAAACGCTCGAGCTGAAGGCCTACCACCTCCGGGTCAGCCAGATCCACGTGGTCAAGGATCTCGCCTCCGACCTGCCGCCGACCCTGCTCGACTTCCATCAGATCCAGCAGGTGCTGCTGAACCTGCTCAACAACGCCGAGCAGGCGATCGCCGAGACGGGCCGCGGCGGCACCATCCGCTTGGCGACGCGTCCGGTGAACGGCCGGATCGAGCTGCGCATCTCCGACGACGGCCCCGGCGTCCCGGCCGAGGTCCAGGAACGCATCTTCGAACCGTTCTTCACGACCAAGAAGGAGGGGAAGGGGACGGGGCTCGGATTGTCGCTCTGCTACGGGATCATCCAGGAGCACGGCGGGACGATCCGAGTCGAGAGTCGGATCGGCGAGGGTGCCACCTTCGTCATCGAGCTCCCGATCCTCCGGGAGGCGCCGGCGGCGATCGAGGAGATCCAGGCAGGCGCGACTCGCCAGGTTCCGCCGCTCAGGGTCCTCGTCGTGGATGATGAGCAGAGCATGCTCGAGTTCATGGTGGAGCTGCTGAAGCTGAGGGGGCACAGGGTGGACACGGCCGAAGACGTGCCGCAGGCCCTGCGGAAGATCGCCGATTCCCGGCATGACCTGATCATCACGGACGTTGTCATGCCGCACGGGACCGGCCTGGATATCTACCGGGCCGCCTACGAGAGGATGCCGCGACTGGCGCGCCGGATCGTCTTCATGACCGGCCACGCAGCGGACGAGGAGACGGTGCGCTTCCTGAGCGAGACCGGCAACGAGCTCATCCTCAAGCCTTTCGAAATCGAGGAGATCGAGGGCGCCATCGCGCGCGCGGTGCGGAACTGACTTCGCGCGCGCGGCGCGTACCCTCCTTGCCTTCTCCGCCGCCGCTTGCATAGACTCCGCCTGCCTCGAGGGGCGGGAGCGGTCGCGTGGGGACGTTCCGGATCGACGAGACAACCGGGCTGCGCCGGGCGATGGGGTTTGGGGATGTCGTCCTCTTCTTCATCACCACGGGCGTCAATCTGCAGTGGGTCGCGACCTCCTCGGCCGCGGGGCCGAGCGCCCTCGCGGTCTGGGCCGTCGCCTTCCTGACCATGTCGCTCCCCCTCGCCTTTTGCGTGGTGGAGCTGTCCTCGCGTTACCCCCAGGAGGGCGGGATCTACGTCTGGAGCAAGCGGGCCTTCGGGGAGTTCGGTGGTTTCATGACCGGCTGGACCTACTGGATGAG
>JBIOWS010000007.1:0-4358 GCA_044868745.1 Candidatus Polarisedimenticolia bacterium | reverse complement strand
GGAGATCGCGCGCGCCGAGACGATCCACGTTCCGGGGGCGACCAGATCGGGCTTGACGACAAAGTCGATGAGCGACGGACCCTTGCTCGAGTACCAGGCCAGGACGTCGTCGGCGGTGGACACCGTGTTCCAGTCATCCATGCCCCCGACGGTGATGGCGTAGGGCGAGTTGCCGGGGCTGGTGATCGTCCCGAATCCGGTTCCGACCGCGCCGTCATTTCCCGCGGCCACCACCACGGCGATCCCCTTGCGCACGGCCGCAGCGACCGCCCGGCACAGAGGATCGGTCAGGTACGACTCGTAGATCGGATGACCGAGCGACAGGTTGAGAACGCGGATGTTGTAGTTCCCGGCGTTCTTCACCACCCAGTCGATGCCCTTGATGATGTCGGAGGTGCGGCCCGTCCCGTCCGGCGACAGGGCGCGCACCGAGATGAGCTGCGCGTCAGGGGCCAGCCCACGGAAGGTGCGGAACGACAGACTGTCGCTCGATGCCGAACCGTTGCCATTGAGGACGCCGGCGACGTGGGTCCCATGACCGAAGTAATCCTGCAGGCCGGTCTCGTGTCCGACGATCTCGACCTCCACGGCCTGCTTCGCGCCATACGGGCGCTGGAAGTCGCGGTGGAGCTGCACACCGGTGTCGACCAGAGCGATCCCGACGCCCTTGCCGGTCAGCCCGGTGCCCCACCATCCCGCCAGGGAGGCAGCCCGGTCGGCCTGGATCGCCCGGTAGGCCACGTCCAGGTGCGCCTTCACCGGAAGGTCGCCGGAGATCCTCTCGACGTTGGAGTCGGCCGCCAGTTGCGCGAGCGACCCGGCCGAGACCTTGGCCGAATACCCCTTGATGCTCGAATGGGTGGCGGTGAGCGTTCCGCCCAGACTCTGGAGCAGGTTGAGGTCACTGGAATCGGGTGTCTCGTAGGTCTGCACGACCACCGGGACCTGCACGTCCGCCGGCCCGCTCGCCGCCTCCACGATGTCTTCCGAGGCCTTGTCGAAGAGAAGACCCGTCACGGCGCCCAGCACCGATATGACGGGCGAGAGCAGGGAGTCGAGCAGTCCCGCTTGGGCCTGCGGAGCGAACACGAGCGCAAGGATCAGTATCAGGACGGAGACGGTGGTGGGTCTTGCGAAGGTGGTGCGACGGATAGCCATCCGACCGCTTCAACAGCAAGTCCCCTGCCAACGAATTGAGACGGTATTTGATGATCGGGGAAGGGTCGGCGTGTCGCGCTTCGAGACAGGCGGGTCCCGCACGAGGTCAAGCGCTGACGCTAAGTCCTCTGCCTTGACCGCCCACCGACGACTGCCCGGATGCCCGGCAGTCTCTGTTCAGTTTCTGATCACATGGAGGCGGGCGAAGACGGCCGCGATACGGGAAGCGGCCCGGCCATCCCACATCGGGATCGACCTGCGTCGGGGTGTTTTGGATCGCAGAATGCGGCGGGCCGCGGCGACGATCCTGCCCGTGTCGCTGCCCACCAGGCGATTCGTCCCGCGGCTGACGGTGATCGGCCGCTCGGTGTTCTCCCGCAGGGTCACGCAAGGCACTCCGAGGATCGTGCTTTCCTCCTGGATCCCGCCGGAGTCGGTCAGCACCAGCCTCGCCCTCGCCTGCAGGTGCAGGAAGTCCACGTACCCCAACGGATCGATCATCCGCAATCCGGTGGGCCGGTCCAGGCCGAGCGCATCGATCTGCTTGCGCGCCCGGGGATGGACCGGGAAGACGATCGGGATCTCCCCGCCGATGAGATCGAGCGCCGCGAAGATCCGCCGCAGCGCCTGCGGATCGTCCACGTTGGACGGCCGGTGCAGCGTCAGGAGAGCAAACGGCGGCGCCAGCCCCAGTCGGCCCATGACGTCGGAAGACTCCGCCCGCCGCAGGAAGCGCCGCAGCGTGTCGATCATGACGTTGCCGACCCGGTGGATCTTCCTGCGATCCACCCCCTCGGCGGCGAGGTTCCGGTCGGCATCCGGGCTGGTGGTGAACAGCAGGGCGGCGATCGCGTCGGTGACCATCCGGTTGATCTCCTCCGGCATGCTGCGGTCGCGCGAGCGCAGCCCCGCCTCGACGTGGGCGACGGGGACCGGCGGCGACATCTTGGCAGCCACCACGGAGCAGGCGAGCGTCGAGTTCACGTCCCCCACCACGACGACCCAGTCCGGCCGCTCCGCCAGCAGCACCTTCTCGAACGCCTCCATGATGCGCGCGGTCTGGGTGGCGTGACTGGCGGATCCCACCCCCAGGTGGATGTCGGGCGGCGGGATCTCCAGGTCCTGGAAGAAGACATCCGACATCAGCTCGTCGTAGTGCTGCCCGGTGTGCACCAGGCGTGCCTGGAAGCGATCGGGCCGGGCGCGGAATTGGCGCAGAAGCGGGGCGATCTTCATGAAGTTCGGCCGGGCGCCGGCGACCAGGAGGAGGCGAAGCGGCCGAGCCCGTCCCTTCATCCGCGGCCCAGGACGGCGCGGAGCGCTTCACAGACGGCGTCGAGCTGGCCGTCCGTCATCTCCGGATAGAGCGGCAGCGTCAGCACCTCCTTCGCCGCCTGCTCCGCCTGCGGGAAGCTCCCCTCGCGCCATCCCCTCCCCGCGTAGCAGGGCTGCAAGTGCAACGGCAGCGGGTAGTGCCGCCCGGTCGCCACTCCCCTCGCCTGAAGCGCCTGCCGCACGCGCTCGGGCCCGGGCACGCGCACCGCGAACAGGTGGTAGACATGGCGCGCCCAAGGCGCCTCGGCCGGCAGGGTTAGGGCCCCGCGCCCCGCCAGATCGCGGAGCCCCGACCTGTACCGCTCCGCCAGGGACCGCCGCCTTTCGTTCCAGGCCCCCAGGCGCTTCAACTTCACCCTCAGGATCGCCGCCTGCAGAGCGTCAAGCCTCCCGTTGTACCCTTCCTCGGCGTGGACGTACTTGTCCGACTGGCCGTGGTCGCGCAGCCTGTGGATTCGCGCCGCGATGTCGGCGCGTGAGGTGGTGACGATCCCCCCCTCCCCCATCGCTCCCAGGTTCTTGGTCGGGTAGAAGGAGAAGCAGCCGACCTCCCCCAGCGATCCCACCGGCCTGTCCTTGTACCGGGCCCCGTGTGCCTGGCAGGCGTCCTCGATCACCACCAGCCGGTGGCGGCGTGCCGAGTCGAGGATCGGATCGATGTCGGCCGGGTGGCCGTACAGGTGCACCGGGACGATCGCCTTCGTCCGGCGCGTGACGGCCTTCTCGACCGCGGCCGGATCGAGGTTGAACGTCGCCGGGTCGATGTCGGCGAGCACCAGCTGCGCCCCGGCCTGGCTGATCGCCTCCGTCGCCGCGATGAAGGAGAACGGGCTGGTCACCACCTCATCTCCCGGCCCGATCCCCGCCGCCAGCAGGGCGAAGCGCAGTGCGTCGGTTCCGCTCCCCACCGCCACGGCGTGTGCAACACCGCACAGACCCGCGAACTCCGTCTCGAGCCCCTCGACCTCCGGGCCGCCGATGTACAGACCGGAGGCGAGTACGCGTCCGACGGCGGCGTCGATCTCGGACTTGAGGGCGGCGTACTCGGCCTTGAGATCGACGACCGGCACCTGCACGCGTTCTGACATGATGGCGAGTCTCCCCGACCGATCGAGCGGGGGGCGATTGTGCGGCAGTGGGCGCCTCAAGTCAACGACGCTAAAAGTTCAGGACCAGCGAAGTGGTGAAGATCGTATCGAGGTCGTCCAGCTCGACCAGGACGGTCTCGCCGGTCGGCGTGCCGGGCGGGAACGGAGCCAGGACACGGGGAATGGCGACGAGGGACGGCTGCCGGTCGTACAGGAGCTGGAGACTCGCCTTGAGCGCCAGGTGGGCGCTCATGCTGACGGCGATCCAGTTCGTCAGGTCGGCGCGCAGGTCGGAGGTATCGTCAAGGTTCTCGTCGATCGCCAGGTCGTTCCCGTACGTCCCGTTCTCCCCGAACCTGACCTCGAGCTTCGACGACAGGCGTGCGCCCGCGAAGTCCTCCTGCGCGTCGGGATCCTCCACGACGTCGGTCTGCCGGGTGAAGGTGGCCGAGTAATCGGTCCGGAACTTCAACCGCTCCTTGTCCGCCCAGACGTTGCCGATGCCGCCGACGGCTGCGTAGCGGTTCTCGACGCCGGCGAAGCGGTTGCGGTCCCAGCCCGCCCCGGCGAACCAGAAGACATGCCCGGAGATCTTCCGCTCGTACCGACCGTTGAGGAAGTAGTTCTCCGCGGTGAGCGAGGTGCTCGACTGCTCGACCAGGCTGAAGTTGCTGTTGCTCGGCCCCACGGCGGTCCGGGTCGTGGCCGTCGACTCCGCCCGGATCCCCCCCGCCTTCAGCTCGATGCCGGAGCGTCCCCAGGCGCTCGCCAGCGTGT
>JBIOWS010000006.1:0-2250 GCA_044868745.1 Candidatus Polarisedimenticolia bacterium | reverse complement strand
GCGCCCCGGGTGGAGGTTGCCGGAGGCCGCCATCCCCATCCCTCCCTGCAACTGCGCCCCCAGGTCGGTCAGGATATCCCCGAACATATTGCAGGTGACGATGACCTCGAACTGCGAAGGGTCCTTCACCATCTGCATCGCCAGGGCGTCCACGTACATGTGCGAGGCCTCGAGGTCGGGATAGCTCTGCGCCAGCTCCCAGAACGTCCGCTGCCAGAGGTCGTGTCCGAAGGCCAACGCGTTGCTCTTGTCGGCCATCAGCACTCGCCGCCGGCCGTGCGAGCGCGCGTACTCGAAGGCGTGCCTGCAAATTCTTTCGACGCCCTTGCGGGTGTTGACGTCCTCCTGCACTGCAACCTCATCCGGCGTCCCCTTCTTGAAGATGCCGCCGATACCGACGTACAACCCTTCCGTATTCTCCCGGAAAATGACGAAATCGATGTCGCGAGCGACCCTCCCCTTCAGGGGACAGAGACGCTCGTCCAGCAGACGGACCGGCCGGTAGTTGATGTACAGGTCGAGCCCGAACCTGATCCCGAGGAGGATGTCGGCCGCATGCCGCATGTCCGGAACGCGCGGGTCCCCCAGCGCCCCAAGAAGGATCGCATCGAACGTTTTGAGCCTCTCGAGGGCGTCCGCGGGCAGCGTTTCGCCGGTCTTCAGGTAATGATCGGCTCCGTAGGGCAGCTCCTCCAGGCCGACGGGCCTCCCGGTGACCGCACTCGCTTCGCGCAGCGCCGCCACCGCCTCGCGCGTCACCTCGATGCCGATGCCGTCTCCGGGAATGACCGCGATCCGCTTCACGCCTCGCCCCGGGCCCGCCCCAACCGCCGAGCAAGCCGTCGCAGCCATGCTATGCCCGTCCCCGCCCGACCTGCAATCGCCGTTCCTCCGGGGAGTCCCTCCACGGCCGAGAGCGCCGACAGCCGGAACAGGCGATCCACGTCGACGTACGCGGCGGGGCCCCGAATCGTGCGCCCGCCCGGCAGGAGAAGGACCGGAACCTCGCGACCGAACCTTGCCTCGAGCACCGGGTCACTGTTCACGTCCACAACGCGCAGTCTGAGGCCGTGACGCCTGGCTGCACGCCGGGCCGCTCGTCTCATGGCGAAGCACAGCGGGCAGTCCGCCCGCGAGTATAGGATCGCTTCCGCTTCCTCCTGCCGCAGCCTCATGCGGCGCCCTCCCGACCGACCATGAGCTGCCCCAGACGGAGGACAATCAGGCCCAGGGCGGCGCCTCCCGAGTCGCTGAGGACATCCATATAGTCTGAGAAGCGGTTTGGAGTGAACCGTTGCCAGATCTCGTCGGCAACGGCGCAGGCAAGGCACAACAGGAAGGCGACCATCAGCCTGCTCGGCGGCACTCGACGCCCGAGCCCGTCGTTGAGCGCACGCGCCACCAGCAGAGCCAGGCCGAGGTATTCCGCCCCGTGCTCGAGGAAGTCCGGATATCCGCTCGTCCACGGGATCTGCGACAGGCTGGAAAGGTAGAAGATGAGGACGACGTAGGCGACCACGGGTCCCCAGAGCCAGAGCCGGCGCAGCGCGCCCGACGGACCCATCACTTGAGCGGGAAGGGATACATCACATAGGCGATAATCAGCGACACGACCACCATCGACCCACCGAGGATCAGGATGACGCGGACACGATCCTTGGTGTCGTTTTGGGTCAGAAAGGCGAAAAACACGGCGACGAGCGCCGAAAAGATGATCAGGTTCAGGAAATGGCTGCGAATCACCTCGGCCTCCGGCGAATCAATTCTTCCGCCCGATGGCGATGTCGAAGGCATCCAGGATCAACAGAAGGTTCATCAGTCCGGCCGTGAGCAGGAACGTATTCCCGTACTCGAACGTGACGCTCCGGACATGGCTGCGGAGCCGCTCGGTGAGTGCCGCCCATTGGGGGTCCGTTTCGTTCCCCGGGAGGCCGTAGACGATCCGACCGTAGGTGAGATAGCGACTCACGAGATCGATCGGTCCCAAGGCGACATTGTCGAAGGTGGCGAGGAAGGTGAGCGGCTGGCGTGGATCGACCAGGGAGGCGGCGCCGTCGGACGCCAGCCCGAGTCCGAAGGTCGCAAGAACCACGGCACAGAAAACTGCGCCGCGCGTCGTCTTCTTCAGGTACAGGTGTCCAAGACCCGGGAAGAGCCAGGAGAGTAGACAAGGCAGGACAGACTGACCCCCGGACCCCGCAGGGCGTGCCGTGGCCTGATCGAGCCCCGCCTCGGCCACCCCGCTACTCC
>JBIOWS010000005.1:0-9294 GCA_044868745.1 Candidatus Polarisedimenticolia bacterium | reverse complement strand
AACTGATCGACGTCACCGGTCGAGCCACCATCGAAGCCGTCTTGGCGTTGTCCGCTCAAGGCGTGGCCGGCCCGAAGCATCGCGGCAAGGAGGCAGGTTCCATTCGCTGGCATGGTCGCCAGGATGGCTTGATTCCGCTCTCCGACCGCGGCATCGGCAACGGCATCTCCCTGATCATATTTGCCGGCATCGTCTCGGGTCTGCCGTCCGCCGTCGGGACCCTCATCCAGGACGTCACTACCGGGAACCTCGGGGCGCTGAGCGTGGCGTTCCTCCTGGCTCTGATGGCCGGCGTGGTGGCGGCGATCGTCTGGGTCGAGAGGGCCCAGCGGAAGATTCCGGTGCAGTATGCCCGCCGGGTCGTCGGCCGCAGGATGTACGGGGGGATGCAGACGCATATGCCGCTGCGGCTGAACACGGGCGGTGTCATTCCGGTCATCTTCGCCTCCTCCGTCCTGGCCTTCCCACTCACCTTCATGCAGTGGGCGGGATGGCAGAACACGCAGATCGGAGGGGCCGTCTACAGACAGCTCGACTACACCATGCCCCTGCACAATCTGCTCTATCTGGTTGCGATCGTCTTCTTCTGCTACTTCTACATCTCGATCATCTTCAACCCCATGGACGTTGCCGACAACATGAAGAAATACGGCGGATTCATCCCCGGGATCCGGCCGGGGCGGCGCACCGCAGAGTATCTGGACACCATCCTGACGCGCCTGACATTCGTCGGAGCCATCTATCTCGGCCTCATCGCGCTTCTCCCCCAGCTCCTGATCAGCGGTCTCAAGGTGCAGGCGTTGCCCTGGATTGGACCGGCGCTGGACCGGTTCCTGCCGACGTTTCTGACGCAGGGCCTCGGTCTCAAGTTCTACTTCGGGGGGACGTCGCTCCTGATCGTCGTCGGCGTGGCGATGGACACCGTGCAGCAGGTGGAGTCCCAGCTGATCATGAGGCATTACGACGGATTCCTGAAGGGGGCGAGGATCCGCGGCCGCCGCGGATGAGCGAATGGGATCGCCTGCGTTTCGCGGCGGCGTCCGCCTGGTGCTCCTCGGAGCGCCGGGCGTCGGGAAGGGGACGCAGGCGGTCGTCATCAGGGAGCGGGCCGGGGTTCCGCACATCTCGACCGGCGATATGCTGCGGGCGGCCATGAGGGACGACTCGCCCATCGGGCGGAAGGTAAGCGTGGCGGTGGAGCGCGGGGAGCTGGTCCCGGACGCCCTGGTGGACGAAATGATGGAGGAGAGGCTGTCGCGACCCGATGCGCACGAGGGCTTTCTCCTGGACGGTTTTCCGAGGACGGTCGGGCAGGCTGACTTTCTGGACCGCTTGCTGGCCGCGCGAGGACAGAAGCTCGATCGGGTCATCAACCTCGTCGTCCCGGAGCCGGAGATCATCGACCGGCTGGCCGGCCGGCGGGTCTGTGCGATCTGCGGGGCGAATTTTCACGTACGCTACAAGCGGCCCCGCACCACGGGGGTGTGCGACGAGTGCGGCGGCCCTCTGAAGCAGAGGAGCGACGACACGCAGGAGGCGATCGCCGAGAGGTTGCGGACCTATGATCTGCAGACGTCCCCGCTGATCGCGCGCTACGACAGGACAGGCGTGCTGCTGACGGTGGATGGCCGGGGCAAGCCGGACGAGGTGTTCGGCCGGATCGCGCAGGCGATCCCGGGCTGGCGGGCGGGATGATTATTTACAAGTCGAGGGAAGAGATCGAGACGATGGACCGCTGCAACCGCGTCGTGGCCCGGATCCTCGCCGCCGTGGCGGGGAGCGTGGAGGCGGGGGCGACCACGATGGATCTGGATCGCGAGGCGGAGAGGATGTGCCGTGAGGCGGGTGTCAAGCCCGCGTTCAAGGGCTACCGCGGCTATCCCTGCGTCCTGTGCACCTCGGTCAACGAGGAGGTCGTGCACGGGATCCCGTCCCCGAAAAAGCTCCTACGGGAGGGTGACATCGTCGGGATCGACTTCGGCGTGGTCCTGGACGGGTACTACGGAGACGCGGCGATGACGGTCCCGGTCGGCCGCGTGTCGGATCAGGCGCAGGCTCTGATGAAGGTGACGCGCGAGTCGTTGCACCGGGCCATCGAGGCGGCGCGCCCCGGGAGCCGGTTGTCCGACGTGTCGGCGACCATCCAGCGCTACGTCGAGTCGCACGGCTACTCGGTCGTCCGGGAGTTCGTCGGGCACGGGATCGGCACCTCCCTGCATGAGGATCCGCAGGTGCCGAACTACGGCACGCCCGGCAGCGGGCCGGTGCTGAAGGAGGGGCTGGCCCTGGCGATCGAACCGATGGTCAACATGGGCCGGCCGGAAGTCCACATCCTGTCCGACGGCTGGACCGCCTCGACGGTGGACGGGTCCCTCTCGGCGCACTTCGAGAGGTCGATCGCCATCACGGAGGACGGTCCTCTCATCCTCGGCGGGGACGTGGAGGGTCTGTAGTGCCCAAGGACGAGGCGATCCAGGTGGAGGCCACGGTGGTCGAGCCTTTGCCGAACGCCATGTTCCGGGTGGAGCTGGACAACAAGCACCAGGTGCTGGCCCACATCTCGGGCAAAATGCGCAAGAACTTCATCCGCATCTTGACCGGCGACAGGGTGCTCGTCGAGCTCTCGCCCTACGACCTGTCGCGGGGACGGATCGTGTACCGGTTCAAGTGAGGGCGCGCGCTCGGAGAGCGGCATCATGAAGGTTCGTGCATCGGTCAAGAAGATCTGCGACAAGTGCAAGGTGATCAAGAGGCGCGGCGTGGTGAGGGTCATCTGCGAGAACCCCAAGCACCGCCAGCGCCAGGGATAGGAGGAGGGAGTCTGTGGCCCGCATCGCCGGTGTCGACCTTCCGCAGAACAAGCGGATCGAGATCGCGCTGACCTACATCTTCGGGATCGGCCGGTCGCGCAGCAATCGCATCCTGAGCAAAGCAGGCGTGAGCCGGGACATCAAGGTGAAGGATCTCGCCGAGGACGAGGCCCGTAAGATCCGCGACGTGATCCAGGAGGAGGGGCAGGTCGAGGGAGACCTGCGCAAGAACGTCCAGATGGACATCAAGCGGCTGATCGACATCGGCTGCTACCGGGGGATGCGGCACCGCCGCAATCTCCCCGTGCGCGGACAGAGGACGCACACGAACGCGCGCACCCGCAAGGGGCCGCGGAAGACGGTGGCCGGGAAGAAGAAGGCCCCGGTCGGCAAGAAGGGATGACGCCCGAGGGGCGACGAGGGAGCCATGGCTGAGGTGAAGGACGCGAACGAGCGGGCGCAGATGGACGACTCCCCGGACCGCACGGAGAAGGGGTCCCGTGCGAAACAGCCGGGAGCGAAGGAGACCAAGGAAGGTGTGCCCGCGGCCACGGAGGGGACTCCGGCTGCGAAGAAGGCTCCGGGCAAGAAGAAAGAGAAGAAGAACATCCCCTTCGCGATCGTCCACGTCCACGCGAGCTTCAACAACACGGTGATCACCATCTGCGATCAGGTGGGCAACGTGCTGGCCTGGTCCTCCGCCGGATGCATCGGCTTCAAGGGTTCGCGTAAGGGGACACCGTTCGCCGCGCAGCTGGCCGCCCAGGCGGCGGGCAACGCGGCGCGCGAGCACGGAGTGCGACAGCTGGAGGTGCGCGTGAAGGGGCCGGGAGCAGGGCGCGAGTCCTCCATTCGCGCGCTGCAGGCGATCGGGCTCGAGGTGAAGGCGATCAAGGACGTCACCCCGATTCCGCACAACGGCTGCCGCCCCCCGAAGCGCCGGCGCGTCTGAGAGAAGGAGGGAGGTCGTGGCGAGGCAACGAGGTTCGGTCTGCAGGCTCTGCCGGCGCGAGGGGCTGAAACTGTTCCTGAAGGGGTCGCGCTGTTTCACCGAGAAGTGCGCCATCGAGAAGCGCAACTTCGCTCCCGGGCAGCACGGCAAACGGCGCCTCAAGATCCAGGGCTACGGATTGCAGCTGCGCGAGAAGCAAAAGGTCAAGCGGTTGTATGGGTTGCTGGAGAACCAGTTCCGCCTGACCTTCCAGGAGGCCAACCGGAGGAAGGGAGTCACGGGGGAGCTCCTGCTCATCAATCTGGAGCGCCGGCTGGACAACATCGTCTACCGCCTTGGGTTCGCCAGCTCGCGTGCCCAGGCGCGGCAGTTGATTGCGCACGGCCACGTGCTTGTCGACGGGCACAGGGTGGACATCCCGTCCTTCCTGGTGAAGGTGGGACAGGTAATCACTCTTAAGCCGAAAATGGGGAAGAGCCCGGTCGTCCTGGCCTCCCTCGAGGCCACCCGCGCTCGCGGCGTCCCCGCGTGGCTTTCGGCCGACCCCGAGCAGGGCCGCGGCACCGTTGTAACCCTGCCGCGCCGCGAGGAGATCACCATGCCCATCCAGGAACAGCTGATCGTGGAGCTGTACAGCAAGTAAACGAGACGGATCGCCGGCGACGGAGATTCGCGAGGAGGACGGAGAAGATGCTTTGGAAAGGATTCCAGAGGCCGAAACGCCTCGAGTGCGACCTGGAGTCGCTCACCCCGACCTACGGAAGGTTCTGGGCCCAGCCCTTCGAGCGGGGATTCGGGACCACCGTCGGCAACGCCATGCGCCGGGTCCTCCTGTCGTCGGTCGAGGGAGCGGCGATCACCGCCGTGAAGATCGAAGGTGTTCTCCACGAGTTTACCTCGATCCCGGGCGTCGTCGAGGACACCATCGACCTGATCCTGAACCTCAAGCAGATCCCTCTCAAGATCAACGTCAACCACCCGGAGACGATCTATCTCAAGGTTGAGGGGGCGGCCGAGGTCAAGTCGGGGCACATCGAGACCAACCCCAACGTGGAGATCCTCAATCCGGAAGTGCACATCGCCACGCTGTCCGAGGAAGGAAGGCTGAACGTGGAGATGCGGGTGAAACCGGGGCGCGGCTATGTGCCGGCCGACCGGAACTTCGATGCCGACCTGACGATCGGATTCATCCCGATCGACTCGGTCCACTCTCCCGTGAGAAAGGTCAACTACACCGTGGAGGACGCCCGCCTGGGACAGACCACGGACTATGACAAGCTGACCCTGGAGGTCTGGACGAACGGCGCGGTCGGTCCGCAGAGCGCCGTCGCCCTGGCCAGCAAGCTCCTCAAGGACCATCTGTCCATCTTCATCAACTTCGAGGAAACGCAGGAGATGGACGAGGAGGAGGTCGATCGCGAGAAAGAGCGGATCCGCGAGAACTTGATGCGGTCGATCGAGGAGCTGGAGCTCTCGGTGCGCTCCTACAACTGCCTGAAGAACGCCGACATCAAGACGATCGCCGACCTCGTACAGCGATCCGAGGCGGAGATGCTCAAGACGAAGAATTTCGGCCGCAAGTCGCTCAATGAGATCAAGGAGCTGCTGGCCGAGATGGGGCTGTCGCTAGGGATGAAGATCGATCATCTCCTGAAGCCGAAGGAAGAGTAGAGGGATCATGCGGCACAACGTCGGCCTCCGAAAGCTCGGGCGCACTTCGTCCCACAGACGGGCGCTGCTCCGCGGCCTGGCCACGGCGCTCTTCAAGCATGAGCGCATCACGACCACGCTGCCCAAGGCCAAGGAGCTGCGCCCGTTCGCCGAGCGGTTGATCACGCTGGCGCGGCGCGACGACCTGCACGCCCGGCGCCACGTGTTGCGCCACGTCGCCGACAAGACGGTCGTCAAGAAGCTCTTCGACACGCTGGGGCCGCGCTTCGCCACGCGGCCGGGGGGGTACACGCGCGCCCTGAAGCTGGGCCCCCGCCGCGGCGACGGCGCCGACCTCGCCATCGTGGAGCTGATCGGGTCGGAGCCGGTGTTCAAGAAGCACAAGGAGGAGAAGAAGGCGCGCCGCGACCGAAAGGCGAAGGTCAAGGAAGAAACCGAGGTCGCGGAGCGCGAGGCGGATGACACCGCCACGCCCGCGGCCGGAGAGCGCAAGCCCTAGCGGAGCGCCCCGCCGTCGTTGCGCGCCGTCCGGCCCCCTCCGAGGCGCCGCAGAATACGCGCCAGGAGGGTTGTGCTGGCGTGCCGCTTGCGGTCGCCTACGATCCTGACCGCCCCGCCGTAAAACCGCACGACATCACGCTCGGGCACTGTGGACCGCGTGTAGTCCGTCCCTTTGCACTGGACCTCCGGCCGCAATCGACGCAGCAGCGGGGCCACGGTGAGACCCCCGAAGACCACGACGAAGTCCACTCCTTCGATGGCCGCGACCAGCCGGGCGCGATCGGCGGCCCGGACGATGGGACGGCCGGGGCCGCGCAGACGCCGGGCCGAGCGATCGTCATTGATCGCCACGACCAGGATATCCCCCTGGGTGCGCGCTGCCCGGAGGTAGCGCAGGTGTCCCACGTGCAGGAGATCGAAGTGTCCGTTGGCAAGCACGACGCGCGGGCGGGGGCGGCGCCGCCTGAGAGACGCGATCAGGCGAAGAAGCCGGTGCTCGCCGATGGGGCCGCGGGGAGGCGCCACACCTCGGGGCGGATGGGTCCGCCGGGAACGTCGGCGCGTCACGCGCCGGCGAGGCGGCGATCGAGGGCCGAGTCGGAACGAACGGCACGCCGCAGCTCGTCCCGGTCAACGGTCGCGGTGCCCCGTTTCATGACCACGATCCCGCCTGCGTAGTTCGCCAGCAGAGCTGCGTCGAGGGCGGCGCACCCGGACAGAAGAGCCAAGGTGAAGGTGCTGATGACGGTGTCCCCTGCGCCCGTGACATCCGCGACCTCGTCGGTGCCGTAGACCGGCAGGTGGATCGGCTCGGAGCCGCGGATGAACACCGACATTCCGTGGCTGCCGCGCGTCACGACCACCGTCTCCGCGTCGAGGGCCTCGCGCAGGAGCGCGCCGGCGCGCGCCAGAAGGTCGCCGTCGTTGCCCACCGGAGCTCCGAGCGCGGCCTCGGCCTCCTGGAGGTTCGGACAGGCGGCGGTCACACCCCTGAACAGCCGCAGTTGGGAGCGGGAGTCAACGAACATCGGTTTGGCCGCGGCACGCGCCGCTTCCACGATCGGTCCGATCGTCCCGGAGTGGATCAGGCCGAAAGAATAGTCTGACACCAGGACCCCCTGCGTGATCCGGCAGGCCTCGCGCAGCGCGCCGACGAAGGGCGATCCGTCCGGGAGCACCGACGGTCCGCCGCCGCGGTCGATGCGGACGATCTGCTGCTGGACAGAATGTGCGCTGCCCGCCAGGATGCGCCGCTTGACGGGAGTGCGGTACTGCGCATCGCGCCAGACCCGGGAGGTGTCGACTCCCCGTGACTTCAGCATCTCCAGCAGGTCGTCTCCCGGCGTGTCCGCCCCCACCCGACCGATCACCACCGGGTGCCCATCCAGCGCCCGGAGGTTGTTGACGGCGTTCGCCCCCCCGCCCGGGATCCGGTCGACACGAGAGTGGTTGAGGATAAGCACGGGAGCCTCGCGGGATACGCGGCCGATCTCGCCGTACTCGAATTCATCGAGCACGAGGTCGGCGACGACCAGGACGCTCACCCCCCCCATCCGATCGATGGCGGAGAGCAGCCCCTCGCGCGACCACGGCGCCGCCTTCATGGCTCTCGGCGGATCCCCGAGGCGGCGGCGCGGCCCTCCTCGGAGTCGCGCGCCAGGATCCAGCGGACCGCGGCGAGCAGGTTTTCGGTGGTATGAACCGGCCTCACCTTGAACCGCTCCGCCTGGTGCTCCACGAGACCTCGCCCGTATCCGGTGAGAACCAGGACGCCGGGGACGCCCGCAGCGGCCCCGGCCTCCATGTCGATCGTGCTGTCGCCGACCACATAGGACCCGGCCAGGTCGATGTCGTGCTCCACCGCCGCCTTGAGAATCATCCCCGGCCGGGGCTTCCGGCACTCGCACTCGGCACGGTACGGCGGTGCCCCCTCCTGCGGATGATGCGGGCAATAGTAGATGGCATCCAAGCACGCCCCCGCGTTTTGGACCAGGGATCGCAGCCGGGCATGCACGTCGTGGATCAGCGATTCGCTGAAGTACCCGCGCGCCACTCCGGACTGGTTGGTGGTGACGATCGCCAGCAGGCCCGCGCGGTTGACCAGGCGGATCGCCTCGAGGCTGTCCGGCATGACCTTGTAGCGGGACAGATGGTTGACGTATCCGACCTCCTCGCTGATGGTGCCGTCCCGATCCATAAAGATCGCCCGCCGCTTCATCCGATCGATTCCACCTCGGACCGGGGATCCTGGGGCGACGTGACCCGGCTCACCGCCTGGGTCCGCTCGTCTGACGCGACGCCCTGCGAGCTCGCCGTTGCCCTCCTGGGCTGCTGCGCGCCTTCTGAACGCGGCGCATCGGGACGGGTGCGCCAGCGGCCGTGCATCCACAGCCAGACCTCCGGGTGGCGACGGACTTCGGTCTCCAGGAGGGTGGTGCAGGCGCGGGTGGTCGCCAGAATGTCTTCAGCGAGAGTCCCTCGTCGTATGGCCCGCAGGGGAGGACCGTAAGCGATCCGCAGGCGTCCGTCCGCCATAGGGTACGAGAAGACCGGCACGATCGGGGCGCCGCACTTGAGGGCGTAGATCGCGAGGGAGGGGGTCGTGGAAGCCGGGACCCCGAGGAAGTCGAGGAAGACCCCCCCCGCGCCCCGGACGTTCTGATCAATCAACAGGGCGACCGAGCGTCCTGCGCGGAGGGCTCGCATGACGCCGCGTGCGGCGTCGCGCTTGGGAATGACGCTGTTCCCGGTGAGCATCCTGAGACGCGTGAGCAGGGCGTCGAGTCGGGCGTTCTCCAGGGGGCGCACCACCATCGACATCGGCACACCCAGACGGTGCTGCAGCAGAGCGACGAGCTCCCAGTGGCCGAAATGTCCCGAGAAGACCAGGACGCCCCGTCCTTCGGCCGCGGCGGAGACCAGGTGCTCCACCCCTTCGTACACCGCCACTCGGTCGATCGGCAGACGCATCAGTCGCTTGAAGTATGCGGCGTCGGCGAAAATCATCCCCAGATGGGCGAAGGAAGCCCTGGCGATCCGGCCGCACTCGCGGGCGCCCATCTGGTCGCCGAAGATCAGCTTCAGGTTGCCGATGGCGGTCCTGCGGTGGCGCGGGGAGAGCAGGAAAAACAGCAACCCCACGACCCTGCCGATGGCGTGTCCCGCGCGGCGCGGCAAAAGCGACAGACAGAACAGGAAGGAGCGGCACACGAGATGGGCGGCGAGATGGGCGGCGGGGCTGTTGCGTCTCATGACGCCCGGATCCCCGCCGGGCGCCCCCCGTCTTCGCCCTGACATTGCGTGTGAGCTTCCCTCACGGTTCGGGGTTGCAGGCGTGGCTTCTCGATCGCCTCGCCGCCG
>JBIOWS010000004.1:0-8548 GCA_044868745.1 Candidatus Polarisedimenticolia bacterium | reverse complement strand
CAGCATCCCCATCGGATGGGCGTCGTGCCTGAAGCCGTCGATGAACCGCTTGATGTTCTCGTGCAGGAGGGTGTGGTAGGTGATGTTGTGCACCCAGTCGTCGTGCTGCGTCCGCGACGGCAGCTCTCCGTGCAGGATCAGGTAGGCGGTTTCCAGGTAGGTGCTGTGCTCGGCCAGTTGCTCGATCGGATAGCCGCGGTAGTTGAGAATGCCCCGGTCGCCGTCGATCATCGTGATCCGGCTGCGGCAGGCGGCGGTGTTCGTGAAGGCCGGGTCGTAGGTCATCAGGCCGAAGTCATCCGGCCCTGTCTTGATCTGACGCAGGTCGATCGCCCGGACCGTGCCATCCGTGATCGGAATTTCGTACATCTTGCCGGTGCGGTTGTCGGTGACGGTGAGAAGGTCCCGCTGGGCGCTCTTCCCTGCCGCGGGTGATTCCTTCGTCGCGGTCTTGCTATTCGTTCGAGGCATGCGGACCCTCGTTCGCTCGCGTCAAGGATACTGCAAAACGCGCGCCCTGGGTCAGGCCCCGCGCCGCAGTTCCTTGATCAGCAGACGGATGTCCCTCGGAAGGGGCGACTCGAACGACATCCGGCGCCCGGTGGCGGGATGGACGAAGCGCAGCGTCCGGGCATGCAGGGCGGTGCGGCCGATGAGCGGGTGGTCGACGCCGCGTTGGTCTCCGTAGCGACGGTCGCCGATCAGGGGGTGACCGGCCTCCGCCAGGTGGACGCGGATCTGGTTCTTGCGCCCGGTGCGCAGGCGGATCGACAGGACCGAGGCGGAGGTCAGGCGCTCGGTCACCTCGTACTCCGTGATCGCCTCTCTCCCCTCGCCTCTCTTGCGGGTCGAGCGCATCTTCAGGCTGCGGGCGTCCTCGACCAGGCGGCTCTCGAAGCGCCCGCGGTCCTGCTCGAGCTTGCCGGAGGCGACCGCCGTGTAGCCTCGCTCGACGGCGCGCGCCAGGAACTGCTCCTGCAGTCCCTGGAAGGCACGGCGGCTGCGGGCGAACAGGAGAAGCCCCGAGGTGTCGCGGTCCAGGCGGTGCACGGCGTAAAGGGTCGGCTGGCGGACTCCTCTCTGTCTTTCACCTTCGAGGAGGCGCTCGACCAGGCTCTCCTCGTTTTCCCGCAGGGTGGTCGGGACGCTGAGGAGGTTGGGCTGCTTCTCGACCACCAGCAGGTCGCGGTCCCGGTACAACACCTGGTAACCGCGGCCGGCGCGCGGCAGCGGGCGAGGCCGGTACCGCCTCCCCGGCTCGATGCGCACCTCGTAGCGCTCGCCGGCCGCCACCCGGCGGGCATAATCTCCCTGACGGATCTCCTGCGGGCCGCTCACGGCGCCGCTGTCGATGAGACCGCGCGCCTGCGCGTGGCTGATCCCCGCGCGCTCGCGCAGGAGCACCTGCAGGGTCCTGCCGGCTTCCTCGGGGGTGACCTTGAGAACGACGGGCTTCAGAACGACTCGACCGCCTTCTTCTCGTCGTCGAAGATGTCGAAAATCAGGTGCAGAGAGACGATCGACAGGATGTTGTAGACCGTCTTGGACGGCATCATCAGCTTCGCGTCACCCCCCTTGGCCACCGCGCGCTTCTTCGCCGCCACCAGCTCGCCGATGCCGGTCGTGTCGATGTACGACAGCTCCTTCATGTTGATGAGAATGCTGCTGTGCCCCCCGTCGAGGAGACGCTTCACGGTGTCCCTGAGGTCCTGATCCCCGTCATTGAAGGTCAGCTTCCCCTGCAGGTCGATGATCCGCACCTTGCCGGCGTCCCTCACCTTGATCTTCATCGCTCCTCCCCGTGACTGTGCGCGGATTGTACAGGAATCACGCCCTGCGGGGTGTAAAGTATCGGACCCGGGAGGAAGCGATGCGCGCGACGTACGGTCTGCTCGTCCTCGCCGTTCTGCCGACCCTGGCGGCCGGGTCCGCATGTTCGGCCGGACGGGAGGCCGGGGCGACCTCCGGATCGGCTGGTGCGCCGGGCGTGGGTCTCAACGCGTTCGCGTCGAGCCCGTTGTGGGACGACGGGCGCGCCGAGGTGAACGCCTACGAGGCACGGCACAGGCGCTACGGCACGCTGCGCCCGTTCACCGCCTATCACGTCGTCGTGAAGGAGGATTTCTCCAAGTCGCAGCTGGTCAAGGCCGATCCCGGACACGATCCGAGCGACCTGGTGAGCGTGATGAAGATGAACCAGATCATCGAGTACCAGACGGGGATCTATGCCTACCGCCAGATGGCCTCGACCTTCTTCGAGCGCTCCACCATGGACCTCCTCAAGTTCTCGCTCACCTCATCGGAGTGGTGCGGCAACACCTACAAGGAGTACACGCGGCGCGACGGGGAGGCGGCGCTGCACGTCCATACTTACTGGGACAACCAGGCCGAGGCGACCTACGACCTCCCTGTCGCTCCCGACGTCGTCCTGTACGACCAGATGCCGCTCTGGATCCGCTCGCTGGCGCAGGCGCCCGGGACGACGCTCAGCCTCCGCCTGGTCCCCGGCCAGATCCACTCGCAGGGTCCGAAGCCGGAGCTGCGGCCGGCGGTCCTGCGCGCGGTCGGCGAGGAGACGATCGAGGCGCCGGCGGGGAAGTTCAGGGCGCTGCGCTGGGAGCTGAAGCCGGGGAGCGACCCGCCCGATCTCTATTGGACAGCCCGGGGCTTCCCGCACCTGCTGGTCGCCTGGGACACTCCGGACGGAGGTCGCTACCGGCTCAAGTGGACGCAGCGCCTCGCCTACTGGAGGCTGAACCACCCCGGCGACGAGAGGTACCTCCGCGGGCCGGATCATGCAGGGACCGGTCGATGAAGCGATGCCCCTCGTGCTCCAACGAAGCTCCGGATGGAAGCCGCTACTGTCCCTCCTGCGCGGCGCCTCTGGGCTCTTCTTCAGAGCTGCCGACACGGATGGATCGGGCCGCCGCAGACGCGGCCCCCTCGTCGTCCGGCTCTTTCACGGAGGGCCGCTTCGTCCCCGGTGTCCTGCTGGCGGCGCGCTACCGGATCGTGGGGCTTCTGGGCAAAGGGGGGATGGGGGAGGTCTATCGTGCCGACGACTTGAAGCTGGGTCAGGCGGTCGCGCTCAAGTTCCTTCCGGTGGGTTTCGAAAAAGACGCCGAGCACCTGTCGCGCCTGATCAACGAGGTCAAGACGGCCCGCCAAATCTCCCATCCGAACGTCTGCCGTGTCTACGACATCGGAGAAGTCGACGGCCAGCATTTTCTGACCATGGAGTACGTCGACGGGGAAGACCTGGCGTCGCTGTTGAGACGCATCGGCCGCCTGCCCAGGGACAAGGCGATCCAGATGGCGCGTCAGATGTGCGCCGGTCTCGCCGCGGCCCACGAGCAGGGCATCCTGCACCGTGACTTCAAGCCGTCGAACGTCATGATCGATGGCCGCGGCAGGGTCAGGGTCACCGATTTCGGCCTGGCCGCGCTGGCGGCGAGCCTGGGCGGCCTCGAAGTTCGCGCCGGCACACCCGCCTACATGGCCCCGGAGCAAACCACCGGTCGGGGAGTCTCGGTCAAGAGCGATCTTTATTCGCTCGGCCTGGTCCTGTACGAGGTCTTCACGGGGAGGCCGGCTTTTCAGGCCGCCACGCCGGCAGAGCTGGCGCGATTGCAGAAAGAGACGACACCTGCGACCCCCTCCAGCCTCGTGGAAGGGATCGACCCGGCGGTGGAGCGGGCGATCCTGCGCTGTCTGGAAAAAGATCCGCGGGAAAGGCCGACGTCGGCGCTGGCGGTCGCGGCCTCTCTTCCGGGCGGCGATCCTCTGGCGGCCGCGCTGGCGGCGGGTGAAACGCCCTCGCCTGAGATGGTCGCTGACGCGGGGGAGATCGGTGGACTCGCGCCGGCGACAGGCTGGGCCTGCCTGGGATTCGTCCTGGTCGCACTCGTTCTCACCATTCTCGGATCGGATCAGACGATGATGGCGAGGCTGGTTCCGCTGGCGAAGCCGCCCGAGGCGCTCGCCGACCGGGCGCGGGATATCATCAGCAGGCTCGGCTACCCTGATCCACCGGTGGACAGCGCCTTCGGACTCGACTCGGACGCAGACTACATACGCTACGTCGAGCAGCACGATACTTCGCCGCGGCGCTGGGAGGGGCTGGCCTCCGGCCGGCCGGCCGCAGTGTACTTCTGGTATCGCCAGAGCCCTCGCGATCTGGAGCCGAAACGCTCTCAATCCCTCGAGGTGCGGCCGGACGATCCGCCCGAGGATGTCTCGGGCATGGCCCACGTCGTGCTCGACCCCAAGGGAAGGTTGACCGAATTCGTAGCCGTGCCTCCCCAGCTCGACGACTCCAGGGGTCCGTGGTCGGAGCCGGTCTGGGTGGAACCGTTCGCGCAAGCGGGTCTGGATGTCGCGACTTTCGTACCGACCGAACCTAGATGGAATCCTCCCGTCTACTCCGACAGGAGGGCCGCCTGGCAAGGTGTTTTGCCGGACACACCCCATGTTCCGGTTCGCATCGAGGCGAGCGCCTATCACGGCAGGCCGGTTTATTTCCAGATCCTCGGCGCCTGGACCCGTCCCGACCGCATGCAGCCGTTCGAGCAGGCGGCTCTCGCCAAGGCTGCGGGCATCATTTTTCCGACCGTCGCGGTGATGGCCATTGTGGCCGGAGCGCTGCTCGCCCGCCGGAATCTACGCCTCGGACGAGGCGATCGCCGAGCGGCGTTCAGGCTCGCCGCCTGCGTGTTCTTGATTCACCTAGTGTCCTGGCTCCTGCTGGCCAGTCACGTCTCGACGGTCAGCGGGGAATTCAACCTTTTTTTTGGGGATCTGGCTTTCGGCGTATTGATAACGTGCATCGCATGGCTGTTCTATATCGCCCTTGAGCCCTACGTCCGCCGTCGCTGGCCGAACATGATCATCTCGTGGACGCGGCTGCTGGCCGGCCGTTACCGCGATCCCCTCGTCGGCAGGGATCTGCTGATGGGCGGCGTGTTCGGGGCCGGCCTGACGCTCCTGGATGCGCTCTACCACCTTTCGCCGCGGTGGTTGGGGCTGCTGCCGCAGGCGCCACATCCGATCGAGCCGGGAGCGCTCCTCGGGATGAGCAATGCCGCAGGTGGCATCCTGCGGCTCCTGGCCGAATCCGGACTCGAAATGTTGCTCAACTCCTTCCTCCTGGTCCTGCTGCGCATCGTCTTGCGGAAGCAGTGGCTCGCCGCGGCGGCCTTCTTCCTCTTCCTCACCTTCACGAACGCCACCGGAGCCGGCAATCCGCTCATCAACCTCGTGTACGCCGCCCTCTCGGCAGCGGTCGTCACGCGGACCTTGATCCGATTCGGGCTGTTGGCGGCGATCGTGACACGATTCGTCTACTCGCTGGTGCTCGCATCCCCGCTCACGTCCGACCTGTCGGTCTGGTACGCGGGGAACTCCCTCTTCGGCCTGGCGATCGCCCTGGCCCCGGTTGTCTACGGCCTCTACCTGTCGCTCGCCGGCCGACCTCTATTCAGGGAGGCGCTGCTCGAGACGTAGTGAGGTCGGTGTGGCCTAGGCGCCCGAGGCCCGGGCCACGGGGGAAGCGGCCCTTCCCTACTTGAGGGTGATCATCCAGATATCGTTTTCGGAGGTGGCGCGGGTGAAGTAGAGGGTGTGATTATCCCGGGACACCCGGACGAACGCGATCGTGTCGGGGAGGACGGAGAAGATCTCGCGGACCGCCCCGGTCTTCATATCCGTAACGAAGATCTTCCCCTGGTGCGTAAAGAGCAGGCGGCGGCTGTCATTCAGCCAATTGGGGTACTCGCCGGTGTCCGTCAGCTTGCGGTACTGGCGGGACTCGAACGAATAGAGCGCGATGCCGCGCGTCCCGGTCACCCCGGCTCGCAGGGTGCCGGCCAGCCATTTCCCGTCCGGGGACCATGACCATGGCTCGAAATACGCTTCCGCGGAGCCGAAAAACGGGAGGGTTTCCGGCGTCTGGTCCTTCCATCCTCTGCGCGGATCGAAGACGACGACAGTCTCCTTCTTCTCCACGGACGTCTCGATGGCCATCCGGGATCCGTCTGGAGACCAGACCGGGTAGAGCGTCAGACCCCCTGTTTCCGTGAGCTGCTGCAGACCGCTGCCGTCCGGATGAATGGTCCAGATCTCGTACTTGCCGGACCGGTCGGAATAGAACGCGATGCGGGTCCCGTCGGAGGACCACACGCTGCCGCGGTCCTTGGCAGTGTCGGAGGTCAGCTGGCGGCGGCCGGTCCCCTCAACGCGCATGAGCGTAAGATCTTCCTGTCCCCGACCTGTCGTCGAGACCAGCCATTCCCCATCGGCGGAAAGGCTCAGGAACGGCAGGATATTGGCGCCCCTCGTGATCCCTGCCGGTTCTCCCGCCACCGTCGCGCCCGCAGGATTGAAGGCCACTCTCGTCAGGTTGACTTCGCGCTCATCCGACACATACGCCATCCTCTTCCCGTCGCTCGCGATGGTCAGGAACGTGCTGCCGGCGACTCCGGTCGTGACGGCCTGAGGCGGCCCCTCGAGCCGTCCCGATTCCTCGTCGATTGGAGCCCGCCAAAAGTTCATGCTGCCGCTGCGGTTGCTGCAGAAATAGAGGAAGCGGCCGTCGGGCGACCACACCGGGTCCCAGTCGGTGGGGGCGTCGTGTGTCACCTCGACCGCTTTCCCACCGGCTGCCGGAATGGTCCAGATGTCGCGCTGGCCACCGCCCGCCCGCAGGCCCCAGAATGCGATTCGCCGGCCATGCGGCGACCAGGCCGGCTGGACAGCGTCCAACTCGCAGGGAATCTCCCGGATCATTCCGGTCTCGACGTTGACGACCCGCAGCTCCCCGGTACCCTGTCGCTGGGAGGGCGTGGTGAAGCCTTCTGAAGAAAAGACGACTTCCTTTCCATCTGGCGACCAGGCCGGGCTGAAACCGCTTTCGGTCAGGCGCCGGACCGACTCCCCGGTCGATCCCATGACGAAAATGCCGCCACCTTCGCGCGTCGACACGAAGGCGATGCGCGACCCGTCCGGCGAAAACACCGGCCAGTCGTCGTCCGCCTTCGAGTCCTCGGTCAGGTTGATCGTCGTCTCGCCCCCCACGACCTGGAAGTAGATGTCCCAGTCGCCCTCCGCGCGGCTGGCGAACGCCAGCATCCGCCCGTCCGGAGAGAGGCTCGGGCGGGTCTCTTCGCCGGGCAGCTGCGTGAGCTGGGTGAAGTCAGCCTCGATCGGCGGGAGAGCTGGCGATTGAAAAACACCCCTGCCCCGCAGGAGGAGAACAGCGGCCGCCGCGACGGCCAGCGCCGCAAGGCCGACGGCGACCGGAGCCATGCGGCGTCTCCCCGCGCCGGCGCGGCGCGGTCGGCCCTCCGCCGCCGAGACCGGCTGGATCTCGCCGGAGTCGATCTCCTCCTTGAGCTCGAGCAGGTCGTTGTAGAGCTCCCTGGCGTTGCCGTAACGCCGTTCGGGATCTTTCGCGAGACAGCGCTTGATGATCCGGCCGAGATGTCGGGGCAGCTCGCGGTTAAGCTCGGTGACCAAGACGGGGTTGTCTCTCAGGATCGACGAGAGGATCGACAGCCTGGAGTCACCCTTGAAGGGACGCTCCCCGGTCGCCATCTCGTACAGGATGATCCCGATCGAGAAGACGTCGGAGCGCGGGCCGATCGGCTTTCCCTCCGCCTGCTCCGGCGACATGTAGGCCACCGTCCCCAGGATCCTGCCGTCCTCCGTCTGCACCGCCCGGGTGGGAAGATGGCTGCCGGCCAACGGTCCGCTCGTCTCCTCCTTCAGCTTGGCCAGCCCAAAGTCGAGGATCCTGAGCCGGCCGCCCTCTCCGACCATGATGTTGTCCGGCTTCAGGTCACGATGGGTGATCTCCTTGCGGTGCGCCGCCGACATCGCCTCCGTCATCGCCAGCCCCACCTCGAGAAGGCGCGACAGCCCCATCCCACCCTTCGGGAGGAGGTCCGTCAGCCTCTTCCCATCGACCAGCTCCATGGTCAGGAAGTGGACGCCGTCCGCCTCCTCGATCGAATGGATGGTGACGATGTTGGGATGGGTCAGCGCCGCGACCGCCTTCGCTTCCCGCTCGAACCGCCCGCGCCGCTCCGGGTCGGAGGCCACCGCCGGCGGCAGGACCTTCAACGCCACCCGCCGGCTCAGCTTGGTGTCTTCGGCGACGTACACCTCCCCCATCCCGCCCTCGCCGATCTTCGCGACGATGCGGTAGTGGGACAGCGTTCCCCCTGGACGCACTACCACGCTGTGGTCCTCCGAAAGCGTCGACATTTTACTGCGGCGAGACACCCAGGCTGGAGTCTACCCCCACTTGTCGTGAGACCAGACGCAGGTCAGTTCACGCAAACGACCGAGCGGCACAGATCACGTTGGAGACCCTGGAAGTCCGGGACTTGGCCTCACGACGATGCCGGCTCCGACGATCCAGGTGGGGACGATCCGGGATACCCCGGAGCGGCTCCCGATGAGCCCGAGGCCGCCTCGGCGGGCTCCGCCGGGCGGATGGAGGCGGCGATCTCGGCCAGGCGGGCCGGGTCTCCGAGATGGGCGATGTCGG
>JBIOWS010000003.1:0-5341 GCA_044868745.1 Candidatus Polarisedimenticolia bacterium | reverse complement strand
CATCGTGCCTTTCGGAGATATGCTCGTGCGCGGCAGGCTGGAGGAGGCCATGAGCGGCACAGGCGGCGACATCGGCACGGACGGCGGGGGTCAGCTCACCGACCTGGAGCGCAACCTCGCCTCGATCAGGCGGCCGCTCGAGGAAGCCACGACCCTGCCCGGACGGTTCTATCACGACCCGATCATCTACCAGGCGGAGCTGAAGAGGATCTTCGGCACGATGTGGCTGTGCGTCGGGCGAGAGGAGGACGTCGCCGACGCAGGCGACTTCCTGACGCGGGCCGTGGGGGCGGAGAGCGTCATGCTCATCCGCGGCGCCGAGGGGTCGCTCCGTGCCTTCCACAACGTCTGCCGCCACCGGGGATCGCGCATCCTGACCGAGGCCTCGGGGAAAGGTCTGACGCGACTGCAGTGCCCCTACCATGCCTGGACCTACGAGCTCCACGGGGAGCTGCGCGTTGCCCCGCACATGGAAGGCGCCCAGGGCTTCGACAAGCGCCAGTACTCGCTCCATCCGGTTCGTCTCGAGCGCTGGGACGGGTTCCTGTTCGTCAATCTGTCGTCGGAAGGCCCGACGCTCCTGGATCATCTCGGCGAGATGGGCACCAAGTTCGAGCGCTACAGGATGGGCACGCTGAGACGCGCCGGGCGGATCGCCTACACGGTCGCTGCGAACTGGAAGCTCCTGTGCGAGAACTACTCCGAGTGCTACCACTGCGCGCTGATCCATCCCGAGCTCAACCGGGTGTCGCACTACCTGAGCGGCTGCGCCGATTTGTCCAACGCCGCCGCGGTCGGGGGATGGATGGATCTCCGCAAGGAGGACTACAGCACCATGACGCTGACGGGCCGGTCGCGCCGCCCGCCGTTCGCGTCGATCGATCCGGAGGACCACCGCCGCATCCATTACTACATCGTCTACCCGAACCTGCTTCTCAGCCTCCACCCCGATTACGTCATGACCCACACCATCTGGCCCGAGGGGCCCGGGCGCTCCCAGATCCTGTGCGAGTTCCTTTTCGATCCGGAGGTCGCGGCGCGCGCAGATTTCGATCCGTCGGACGCCGTCCAATTCTGGGATCTCACCAACCGCCAGGACTGGCGCGCCTGCGAGCTGGCGCACCAGGGGGTGGGTTCGACGGCCTACGAGAGAGGCCGGCTCAGCGACCTCGAGTGGATGGTGCACATCTTCGACAATTTCTACGCCGACCGCCTGACCGGCCGGACGGCGCCGGTCCCGATCGCCGGGGCGCGGTAAGGATCGCACCGCGAACCTGGCATCCTTGGTTACATCATGTTGAGCTGGAGCTTGGCCGCTTCGGACATCTTGTCGGGGGTCCAGGGCGGATCCCAGACGACGTCCACCCGGGCGCCGGACACGCCGGGGATCGCCCGTACCTTGGCTTCCACTTCTGGCGGGAGCGAGCCGGCCACCGGGCAGGCGGGTGAGGTGAGGGTCATGACGATGCCGACCTCGCCTGTGGGGCTGACGTCGACCTTGTAGACGAGCCCGAGCTCGTAGATGTTGACCGGGATCTCGGGGTCGTAGCACGACTGCAGCGCCTCGATCACCTTCTCCTTCAGATCTTCCGCCGGCTTGAAATCAGGGATCCGGTCGGCGTCCTTGCTTTCGATCTCCATCTCGCTCACTCCGTCGAGATCGCGTCCTGGCGGTGATCCAGCGCGGCGCGGAGAGTGTGCCAGGCGAGCGTGGCGCACTTGACCCGGACGGGATAGTCGCTGACGCCGGAGAACACCACCAGTTTCCCGAGTCCCGGCCCTTCAGGCGTTGGCCGCGAGTCCCCCGTGACCAGGCCGTGGAATGCCTTGAACAGCACCTCCGCCTCTGACCGACTCTTCCCTTTCAGGATCTCCGTCATCATCGAGGCGGAGGCCTTGGAGATGGCGCACCCCGAGCCCTGGAAGGTGATCTCCCGCAGCCGGTCACCCTCGAGGTCGAGGTACACGGTGACCTTGTCGCCGCACAGGGGGTTGTGACCGATCGCCCTCCGGCTGGCCCCCTCGAGTGCCCGGAAGTTCCGCGGCTGCCTGTTGTGGTCGAGGATCACTTCCTGGTACAGCTCGCTCAGGTCGGAGGCCATCAGCGGAACACCTGGACGACCTTGCCCATCCCCGCGACCAGGGCGTCGATCTCCTCGCGCGTGTTGTAGAAGGAGATCGAGGCGCGCACGGTCGCCGGGACGCCGAAGCGTTCCATCAGCGGCTGGGTACAGTGATGGCCGGCGCGGACCGCGATCCCCTGGTGATCGAGGATGGTGCCGATGTCGTGGGGATGGACACCCTGCAGGACGAACGACAGGACGCTTGCCTTCTCTCGGGCGGTCCCGATGATCCGCACGCCGGGAACCTTCCCGATCGCGGAAGTCGCGTAAGCCAGGAGGTCTTCCTCGTGGGCGGACCGCCCCTCGAATCCGATTGTGTCCAGGTAGTCGATCGCCGCGCCCAGGCCGATCACCCCGGCGACGTTGGGCGTCCCCGCCTCGAATTTGTGGGGCAGCCTGTTATAGGTCGTCCTCTCGAAGGTGACCGCGCTGATCATGTCCCCGCCGCCCTGATAAGGTGGCATCGCCTCAAGGAGTGCGGCCTTGCCGTACAGGACCCCCACGCCAGTCGGACCGTACAGCTTGTGGCCGGAGAAGGCGTAGAAGTCCACGTCGAGGTCCCGGACGTCGATCCGGAGGTGGGGGGCGGCCTGGGCCCCGTCCAGGAGCACCGGGACGCCGCGTTCGTGCGCCCGCTCGATGATCCGGCGAACCGGGTTGATCGTGCCGAGCGCGTTGGACATGTGGACCAACGACACGAGGCGAGTCCGAGGCCCGAGGATCTTCTCGTACTCCTCAATCAGGATCTCCCCCTCGTCGCTGATCGGCACGATCCGCAGGCTGGCGCCCTTTTCCTCGCACAGCAGCTGCCACGGCACAATGTTGGAGTGGTGCTCCATCGTCGAGAGGACGATCTCGTCCCCCTGCCCGACCCGCGTCCTGCCGTAGCTGTGCGCCACCAGGTTGATCGCCTCGGTGGTGCCGCGCACGAAGACGATCTCCCGATCCTCCGCCGCGTTGAGGAAACGCCGGACCTTGACACGGCTGGCCTCGTACGCCGCCGTGGCGCGCTCGCTCAACTGGTGCAGGCCACGATGGATGTTGGAGCTGTCCCGCGAATAGAAGTGGGCCAGCGCGTCGATGACGGCCTGCGGCTTCTGAGCGCTCGCCGCGTTGTCGAGGTACACGAGCGGCTTGCCGTGCACCGTCTGGTTCAGGGCCGGGAAGTCGCGACGGATCGCGCCCACGTCGTAGCCGGCCCGGGAGGCGGCCCGCGCCTCAGGAACCGGGCGCGTCCCCCGGGCGAGCCGGTCGCCTGCCGTCCTCATGCGTCCTCCCCCGTCCGGCGACCCCTGTGGAGCCGGGTGAACAGCAGGCACTCCAGGCCCGCCCGCATCGGTTCGATCCTGATCCGGTGCACGATCTCGCTCACGAACGCCTGTACCAGCAGATTCCTGGCCGCCTCCTCGCCGATGGCGCGGGTGCGCAGGTAGAACAGCGCGTCCTCGTCGAGCCGGCCGATCGTCGCCGCGTGACTGCACTTCACGTCATCGGCCCGGATCTCCAGCTGCGGCTTGGTGTCGACCAGGGCCTCCTCGGAGACCACCAGGTTCTTGTTGGTCTGCCGCGCGTCCGTCTTCTGCGCGTCGGGGCGCACGATGATCTTGCCGTCGAACACCGCCCGCGACCTGCCGTCGAGAACACCCTTGTACAGCTCGCGGCTGCCGCCGCGCGGCCTCGCGTGATCGATGAGCGTGTGGTTGTCGACGTGCTGGGCGCCGGCGACGATGTACAGACCGTTCAGGGTGCAATCCGCGCCCTCCGCGGCCAACACCGCGTTGATGTCGTTGCGGGCCAGCGCCCCGCCCAGCGAGATGTTGTGGGAGGTGAACGCGCACTGACGATCCAGGCGGGCCTCGACCGTGGCGACGTGGAACCCCACTTCGCTCTCCCGCTGCACCTTGTAGTGATCGACGACCGCGTTCTCGCAGCCGACGACCTCCGTGACCGCGTTGGTGAAGTAGGCCTCGCTCCCCAGCCCGACGTAGCTCTCCACGACGGCCACCTGACTGCCCGCGCCGGCCACGATCAGGTTCCTGGGGTGGGAGACGATCGGCTCGCCGCGGGGGATGGAGACGAAGAGCAGGTGGATCGGCTCCTCGAGGACCCGCCCGGGGGCGACGTCCATGAACAGGCCGTCCTGCATGAAGGCGGTGTTCAGGGCGGTGAAGGCGTGGCGATCGATGTGGGCGTACCGCGCCAGGTGCGGCTCGATCCGCCCCCTGTCGGTCTGCAGGGCCGCCGCGAGGCTTCCGACGCGCACGCCGTCCGGTACCCGTCTGAGCCGGGACAGCTCCGGTGCGTAGTGACCGTTGACGAACACCAGATGGCTGCACTCCCACGGCTCGAAGGTGAAGCGCTCGACCATGGCGGGCGTCAGCCCGTCGGGTCGATACCCCGCCTCGGGCCGGAACGGGATGCGGGTGATCGGCGCCACGCTCGTGCGCCTCCACTCCTCCTGCTGCAGGGTGGGAAACCCCAGCGCCGCGAAGGTTGAGATCGCCCCTTTGCGAAGGGGGGCGGTCCAGCCGCTTCCGGCCCTGAAGGACTCGAGATAGGCGCTGGTGTCGTTCCCTGCTTCGATCATCGGACGGACACCCTTGATCACAAGCCGGGCTGGGCTGAGCTCCTGCCCTCGCCTTCGAGCCAGGAGTACCCCTTGCGCTCGAGCTCGAGGGCGAGCGCCCTGTCCCCCGACTTGGCGATCCGGCCGTTGTAAAGGACGTGCACCGTGTCGGGGACGATGTAGTTCAGGAGGCGTTGATAGTGGGTGATGACGATCATGGCGCGTTTCCCGTCGCGCAGCGCGTTCACGCCGCCAGCCACGATCTTCAGCGCGTCGATGTCCAATCCGGAGTCGGTCTCGTCCAGGATGGCGAGCTTCGGCTCCAGCACGGCCATCTGCAGGATTTCGTTGCGCTTCTTCTCGCCGCCCGAGAACCCCTCGTTCACCGAGCGGTTGAGGAAGTTGGGGTCGATGTCCACCAGCTTCACTTTCTCTTTCACCAGGGACAGGAAGTCCATGGCGTCGAGCTCCGGAAGCCCTCGGTGCTTGCGGATGGCGTTGACTCCCGCTTTCAGGAGGTACATCGTGCTCACGCCGGGAATCTCGACGGGATACTGGAAGGCCAGGAAGATCCCGGCCCAGGAGCGGTCCTCCGGGGACATCTCCAGGAGGTTCTTCCCTTCGTAGACTACCTCGCCGGATGCGACCTCGA
>JBIOWS010000002.1:0-2950 GCA_044868745.1 Candidatus Polarisedimenticolia bacterium | reverse complement strand
TCAAGGTCGCGCGCCGGCTCACGCCCCGGGAGTTCATGGACTACATCCTGGCCTTCGGCTTCGGTCGCAGGACCGGCATCGACCTGCCGGGGGAGAGCCCCGGAATGCTGCGCGACGTTCCCGAGTGGTCCGGCCTCTCCCACGCCTCCCTTGCGATGGGCCAGGAGATCGGCGTGACCACCGTGCAGCTGGCGGCGATGGTCGCCGCCGTCGCCAACGACGGGGTCTGGATGCGGCCCCACGTCGTCCGGGAGACGATCGCGCCGGACGGCAGGCGCTCGCCGCGGCCCTCCGGCGACCAGCCCGGCCGGCGCGTCATCTCCGAGACCACGTCGCGCACGCTGTGCGCCGTCCTGGAGACGGTGACCACCGAGGGAACCGGCCGCCGGGCCGCCGTCCCGGGGTACGCCGTCGGCGGCAAGACCGGCACCGCCCAGAAGGTGGACGCGAGCGGCCGCTACAGCCGCGGCAAGTACGTCTCCTGGTTCGCCGGGTTCGTCCCCGCGGACCATCCGGCCCTGGCCATCGTGGTCATGGTGGACGAGCCCCGCGGATCCAAGTTCCATGGCGGCGACGTGTCGGCCCCCGTCTTCTCGCGCATCGCCCTCCCGGCGTTGCAGTACCTCGGGGTCTCCCCCGGCGCCGAGAAGACCCTGGTCTTCGATCGAACCGCACACGCCTGGACCGGTGCCAAGGAGGATCCTCCTCGTTCCGAAGGCAGCGGGCGATCGGCGGTCCGGGCCGTGCACCGGACGGACGCCGCGGGACGTGGCGAGGACTCCCGAATCGGCGGTGTCGTGCGGGCCGCGTCCCTGGCGATCCAGGAGCGCCCCGCGCCAGGGGAGGAGGCCTCGCCGCTCGGCGCCATGCCGGAGCTCACCGGTCTGAGCCTGCGCCGGGCCAGCGAGACGCTGGCCGCGGCCGGAATCATGTGCAAGAACCTGGGATCCGGGCCAAGCGTGACGCGGCAGCGGCCGCCTCCCGGGGCGACGGTCGAGCCGGGGTCTCCCTGTAGCGTGATCTACTGAGTGGAGAAAACGTGCAGCTCTGGCAGCTCATCGAGGGGATCGCGGGTGCGCGCCTGAGCGGCGACCCGGCGACCACCATCCGCGGCCTCGCGTACGACTCGCGCCTGGTCGAGCCGGGGTTCCTGTTCGCCGCCGTCCGCGGTCTGAAAAATGACGGCAACGAGTTCGTCCGGCAGGCGATCGACAGGGGGGCGGTCGCCGTGCTGAGCGCACGGCCCGGAGAGCGGCGCCCCGAGGGGCTCGCCTGGGCGCAGGTCGAGAACGACCGCATCGGGCTGGCGCTGGCCGCGCGCAACTACTACGGCCGGCCGGACGAGCGGATGACCATGATCGGCGTCACCGGCACCAACGGCAAGACCACGGTCTGCTTCCTCCTCGAGTCGGTCCTCAAAGAGGCCGGGCTCCGGCCATGCCTTCTCGGCACCGTACTCTACCGCTTCGAGCGCGAGGAGGCGAAAGCGGCGCGGACCACACCGGAGTCGCTCGACCTTTACCGGTTTCTGGACCGCTACGCCACCGCCGGCGCGCGCTCGTGCGCCATGGAGGTCTCGTCGCACGCCCTGGTCCAGGAGCGGGTGGCCGGGATTTCCTTCAAGGCCGGCGTGTTCACGAACCTGACGCAGGACCATCTCGATTTTCACGGCACGATGGACGATTACCGGGAGGCCAAGGCGATCCTGTTCCGCGGCCTCCCGCCGACTTCCGTCGCCGTCCTGAACGCCGACGACCCCCACGCCTCCCGGATGCGGGAGGCAACCCGCGCGCGCGTCGTGACCTTCGGCGAGGGCGCCGCGGCCGACGTGCGGTTGATGTCGACCCGGACGACGACCGGAGGGACCGAGATGGCGCTCGCCGTCGCGGCCGGGGTCGGAAAACCAGGCTCGGCCGCCGCGCCCCTGCAGATCCGCTCCGCGCTCCTGGGACGCCCCAACGCGCAGAATCTGAGCGCCGCGGCGGCCGCGGCGCTGGCGCTCGGCCTGCCGCGCGAGGCGATCGTGCGCGGCCTGGAGACGGTGCGGGGGATCACCGGGCGCTTCGAGCGGATCGAGTCGGGCCAGCCGTTCCAGGTTCTGATCGATTACGCCCACACCGAAGATGCCCTGCGCAACCTCCTGCGTGCGGTGCGCGACCTCCGGCCGCGCCGGGTCATCACGGTGTTCGGCTGCGGCGGCGACCGCGACCGCTCCAAGCGTCCGCTCATGGGCTTCGCGGCGGCGGCGGAGAGCGACATCGTCGTCGTGACCTCGGACAACCCGCGCGGCGAGAATCCCATGGGCATCATCGAGGAGATCCTCCCGGGCGTGCGGCGCGCGCAGGGGAGGGACGATCGGGCCCCTCTGGACCCGGGCCGCTGCCTGGTGATCCCCGATCGCAAGGAGGCGATACACCGGGCTCTCTCCATGGCTGCGGAGGGCGACTGCGTCGTCATCGCCGGCAAGGGGCACGAGACCTTCCAGGTCCTGGGGGACAGGAAGATCCCGTTCGACGATCGGGAGGTCGCGCGTGAATTTCTGCGGCTGCGCGCACCGTCATCGCGCGGCCACGCAGCCAAATAGGAATGGCCAGGCTGAGCCTGGCGGAGATCGCCTCCGCGGTGCGGGGCGAGCTGAGGCTGGGCGCACACGCGCCGGAAGGAGGGGCCGCGTACCAGGTCGAGGGGTACAGCATCGACTCGCGCACCCTCCAGCCCGGCGACCTGTTCTTCGCGATCGTGGGGCCGCGCAACGATGGGCATGAATTCGTCAAGGAGGCGACCGCCAGGGGGGCGTCCGTCGCGGTGGTCGACAGAGGAGGTCCGGCGCTCTTCCCGGAGACGCCGGCCTTGATCCGCGTGCAGGACACAACCCGGGCGCTCCAGGATCTGGGTTCGCACGTCCGGCGTGCGCGGCCGCTCAAGGTCGTCGGCATCACCGGCAGCGCCG
>JBIOWS010000001.1:0-2240 GCA_044868745.1 Candidatus Polarisedimenticolia bacterium | reverse complement strand
TGCAGGCGCTGGTGGCCGACGCCGGTCCGCGTCGCGGCCCGCTCCTGACGTCGGCGCTGGGCAGAATCGCCGCCGAGGTCGCCTCGGCGGAGCCCGAGGCCCTCCCCGATCTGGCCGCGAATCTCGCCGGCGCCCTGATGGCGTTCGAGCCGACGTGCCGGATGGAGGTCCTGCAGTCGTCGATCCCGGTGCAAGGGACCGATCTCGACCTGGCGGCGGAGATCCGCGCCCGCATCCCGGACGAGACGATAGGCGATCTGGTCGTCTCCATGGTCCGGTCGGAAGGGACGCTCAATGCGCGCCTGGCAAGCGTGATCAGGAAGGTCCTGACCGAGAAGCGAGACACGGAGCACGACAGGGCCAGCATCCTGGAGGCGATCCAGGCCGCCCGACGGCAAGGAACCCAGCCTCCCGCCGACGTGTGGGAGTCGGTCGAGAAGCTGCTGCAGGAATCGCAGGAGGACTGGATCTCCAAGGAGTACAAGGGACTGCTGGAAATGGTCGGCGCCGGCGCCCCGGTCGTCGACGAGCGCGTCCGCCAGGAGCTTTTGTCCCTGCCGGGGTTCAAGGAGGCGATCACCGACGAGGGGATCAAGCTCCGGACCTGGCTCCTGTTCTCGGACCTCCTCGGGATCGACCAGGAACCGGCCCGGCTGTGGGTGGCATTGGATCAGATCGAGCGCCGCGTGCGGGAGGTCGCCCCGCCATGGCTGGGCGACTGCGTCGAGGCGGTGCTTGCCGTGCGCACCCTTCTGGAGGCTCAACCTGCCCCGGCGCCGCACGTCCGGGAGGTCGCTCTCAAGGCTCTCCAGACCCTGGCATCGAGCCTGGTCGCGTGCTTCCGGAGCCAGTTCCACTCCCTGACGCCTGCGCACATCGATCAGCTGGAGAAGGCCTTCGGGGCACTCGGCCCCGCCTGTGTCGAGCCCCTTCTGGCCGGGCTCGCCCAGGAGGAGGACTGGGAGATCCGCAAACCGATCCTCGCCTTCGTGGCGGGGCGCGGGAAAACGGCCATCCCCGCCCTCCTGCGCAGACTCTCGGACCCCTCCTGGTACCTGGTGCGCAACGTCCTGCTGATCCTGGGCGATATCGGCAACGCTTCGACCATCCCCGCGATCGCGGGGGCGCTCGAGCATCCCGAGCCGCGCGTCCGCCGCGATGCGGCCGCTGCATTGGGGAAGATCGGCGGGCCGCGGGCCTTCGCGCTGCTGCGGGAGCGCCTCGACGACCCGGAGGTGACGGAGGTCGCCACCCGATCCCTCGCGGCCATCGACCGCAAGCAGACCATCGGCACGTTCCTGGAGATGACCGAGCGGGTGAATGTTCTGGGGCGCGGCCACCGCCGGCTCCAGGAGGCGATCCTGACACTCGGAGCGTTGGGGGCGAACGAATCGGTGCCGCGGCTGCGATCGATCCTGATGCGCGGGCTATGGCTCCCCCCGTCGGCGGGCGACGGCGTGCGGATCGCGGCCGCCCGTGCCCTCGGGAAGATCGGCACCGACTCCGCCCTGCGCGCCCTCGAGAAGGGAACGCGGCTGTGGCGAGGCCCGGTGCGCTCCGCCTGCCGTGAGCTGACCGGAACGAACTCGCTCAACTGAGGAGGAAGCGGTGGAACAGGCGCTTACGACGGCGGCCCTGAGAGCCCTGGTGGCGGCGATCGCCCAACGACGTATCTACCCGCCGGACCACCCGATCGCCTCGCGGGCGCTGACCAGCCTGGCCCTGTTCCTGGAGCGGATCCTCGCCGACAGCGAGGAGTGGCGCCTGGCGATCGTCGGGCGGAGGCTCATGGCGGGGGGGAGCGCGGTGCTCGAGGACGAGGGCACCTTCGGCCCGCTGGTGGAGGACCTCAAGGCGCGGGGCATCGAGACGATCTCGTTTCGCCGGGGCGTGGAGGTCGAAGAGCTGCGTCGCTTCATCTCGCTGATGATCCTCGACCCCCGATCCCTCGGCGGCGCATCGCTGTCCCAAAGGCTGGCCCAGGAAGGGATCCGCTCGATCGAGGCGGGGCATCTGGTGTTGCAGGAAACAGGCGCCGAAGGGGCCAAACAGGCAGCCCAGGACGAGACCGGCTCCGATGTTTCCGAGGCCTACGATCAGGCGCTGCATTTCGTCCAGGAGACGATCCTCGGGTTCCGCGAGGGACGCAAGATCAGCCTGAAGGACGCCGAGGACTTCGTCCACTCGATGATCACCCAGATCCGCCAGGACCGATCTCCCTGCCTGATCCTGACCACGCT